>JAFIHR010000261.1 GCA_017849325.1 Xanthobacter autotrophicus
CCTTGCTCACCGTGCACGGGAATGGTCCAGTCGGTCGCATCGCTGACGTCGTAAGGCTCGTTGTCGCCCACGGTCAGGCCATCCTCGTGCCGGAGCACGCCGAGCAGCGCATGCGCCAGCCGGCTGTCGCGGCCGTGCAGGACGCCGACGTGCCAGGGCCGCCGCAGTCCGTCGAACACCGGCGTGAAGCTGTGCATGGCGATGAGCACGGCCGGCCGGCCCGTCGCCTTCCGCCGTTCGAGCTCGGCGGCGATGCGCGCATGGTAGGGATGGAAGATTTCGGCTTCGCGCCGCCGCCGCTCCGCCGCGTCCAGGCCCCGGTTGCCGGGCACCAGCGTGCCGTCGCTCGCCTCGGGAATGGACTGCGGCGTGCCCGGTGGACGGTTGCAGTCGATGACGAGACGGGAATAGTTCTGGTGAACCAGCGTGGCGTCGAGTCGGGCCGACAGGGACCGGCAGACGCCGGCGATGCCGAAATCCCAGGCGATGTGGCGCTCGCGCTCCGCCGCATCGAGGCCAAGGTCGCCCAGGGCGCGGGGAATCCGGTTTCCCGCGTGATCGGCGACCAGGAGGAACGCCGATCGACCGTCGGCATTGAGAACAGAGACGGACGGCACGTCGTCCGCCGTCAGGAGGGACACAGCTCCGCTCACGTCAAAGACCCTTTCGACACCCGCCGCGCCCCGGCGCGCCGTCCACGAACCGTACGCAACGTACGCGATCCCTGCGGGCCATGCCCGCCCAAGTCAGAGGTTCAGATGCTTATTCGCGCCGGCTACGAGATTTCCTACACCTGCCCCCAGCCGACGCCGATGATCCTCACCCTGAGCGTTCATCCCACCCGCATCTACGATCTGGTGAGCCTCGACCGCGCGCTGTTCAACCCGCCGCTGGCCGCCAACACCTACCACGACAGCTTCGGCAATTTCTGCCACGTGATCGAGGCCCCGGCCGGCCAGCTCACCCTGCACACGGATTTCGTCATCCGCGACAGCGGGCTGCCCGACGAGGTGGCGCACGATGCCCCGCAGCACGCGCTGGGCGACCTGCCGGTGGACGTGCTGCTGTTCCTGCTCGGCAGCCGCTATTGCGAGACCGACCGCCTCAGCGACGTCGCCTGGTCCATGTTCGGCCACATGCCCAAGGGCTGGCCCCTGGTGCAGGCGATCTGCGATTTCGTCCACCACCACGTGGCCTTCGACTATGCCCACGCGAGCCCGCTGAAGACCGCGTTCGACGCCTACACCCAGAAGCGCGGGGTGTGCCGCGACTTCGCCCACCTCGCCATCACCCTGTGCCGCTGCATGAACATTCCGGCGCGCTACTGCACCGGCTATCTCGGCGACATCGGCGTGCCGCCCGATCCGGCGCCGATGGACTTCAGCGCATGGTTCGAGGTGTATCTCGGCGGGCGCTGGTACACCTTCGACGCCCGCCACAACATGCCGCGCATCGGCCGCATCCTCATGGCGCGGGGGCGCGATGCCACCGACGTCGCCATGGTGACCACCTTCGGGCCGTCGACGCTCACCGGGTTCAAGGTGGTGACCGCCGAAGCGGAATGAGGCGGTGCGCCGCCACGCTAGGGCCGCCCGCCGATCCCCTCGACAGGAGGCATCGGCGCAGGCAAGACTTGCAACCGGCGCATCCCTCCCCACACCCCAACGGGGCGACCGGCATCGGCGCGGGAGCGGGGAGCGCCACGACGATCCCCCGCGATCGCCCTTCGGACGTTGGAGCCGCCGATGCTGCCATCTGAGCCCCCTGCCGCGGACCTGCCGCCCTCCCCGACGGGAGGGGCCGGGGCCGGCATCGCGGAAGTGGTCGCCGATGCGGTGGCGGTGGCGGGCGGCGCGCGCACCCGGCTCATGGACATCGTGCAGGCCGCGCAGCAGCGCCTCGGCCACCTTTCCGAGGAAACCATGGGCGCCATCGCCGAGCGGCTCGGCATCCCGCCGGTGGAAGTGGCGGACATGGTCTCCTTCTACGCCTTCCTGAACCGGACGCCGAAGGGCCGCTACCACATCCGCCTGTCGCGCAGCCCGGTCTCCCTGCTGAAGGGAGCCGGGGAGGTGGCCGCCGCGTTCCGGCAGGTGCTGGGCATCGCCATGGGCGAAACCTCCGCGGACGGCGATTTCACCCTGGAATGGACCAACGACATCGGCATGGCCGATCAGGAGCCGTCCGCGCTCATCAACGGCACGGTGCTGACCCAGCTCGCACCGGGCGATGCGGCCACCATCGTCGGCCGGCTGCGCGCCCATCATGCGCCGAACGCGCTGCCGCTCTTTCCCGGCACCGGGGTGGCGGGCTCCGGCCTTCCCCATGCGCAGATCCGCCCGAGCCTCGTGGCGCCGGGGGCGGTCCTGTTCCGCGAGGAGCCGCCATTGCCGGGCGCCGGCATCCGGGCCGCCCTCGCGCTCGAACCGGACGACGTGGTGCGGCAGATCTCCGCCGCGCGCCTGCGCGGGCGCGGCGGCGCCGGCTTTCCCACCGGCCTCAAATGGAAGCTCTGCCGCCAGTCGCCGGCCGAGGGCCGTTATGTCATCTGCAACGCCGACGAGGGCGAGCCCGGCACCTTCAAGGACCGCGTGCTGCTGAGCGAGATGCCCCATTTGATGTTCGACGGAATGACCATCGCCGGCTACGCGCTCGGGGCGCGGGAAGGCGTGGTCTATCTGCGCGGGGAATACGCCTATCTGTGGGACAGCCTGCACAAGGCGCTGCGCGCGCGCTATGCGCAGGGCCTCGCGGGAAAGGACATCCTCGGGCGGGCGGGATTCGATTTCGACATCCGCATTCAGCTCGGCGCGGGCGCCTATATCTGCGGCGAGGAATCCGCTCTGGTGGAATCGCTGGAAGGCAAGCGCGGCTCGCCCCGCGACCGGCCGCCCTTCCCCACCATCCGCGGCCATCTCCAGCAGCCCACCGCCGTGGACAATGTGGAGACCTTCGCCTGCGCCGCCCGCATTCTGGAGGACGGGCCGGAGGCCTTCGCCCGGCTCGGCACGGCCGAATCCACCGGGACCAAGCTCCTGTCCGTCTCGGGCGACTGCCCGCGGCCGGGGGTCTATGAGGTGCCGTTCGGCCTCACGGTCAACGCGCTGCTCGACCTCGTGGGCGCGCCGGAGGCCGCCTTCGTGCAGATGGGCGGGCCCTCGGGCCAGTGCGTCGCCCCCAAGGATTACGGCCGGCGCATCGCCTTCGAGGATCTGCCCACCGGCGGATCGGTGATGGTGTTCGCTCCCGGGCGCGACGTGCTCGCCGTGGTGCGCGAGTTCGCCGATTTCTTCGCCGGGGAATCCTGCGGCTGGTGCACGCCCTGCCGGGTCGGCACCACGCTCCTGAAGGACGAGCTGGACAAGCTGCTTTCGGACCGCGCCACCCTCGCCGACATCCGCGCCCTGGAAGGGCTCGCGCAGACCATCGCGCGCACCAGCCGCTGCGGCCTCGGCCAGACCGCGCCCAACCCCATCCTCTCCACCATGCGCAACCTGCCGGAAGCCTATGAGGCACGGCTGAGGCCGGACCCCTTCCTGCCCTGGGTCTCGCTCAATGAGGCGCTGAAGCCCGCCATCGCCATCCAGGGCCGCGAGCCCGTGCCGGAGGACCAAGCATGAGCGGCGAGCGCTTCACCTTCACCGTGGACGGCGTGCGCGTGGAGGCCGAGCCCGGCCAGACCGTCATCGAGGCCTGCGATGCGGCGGGCATCTACATCCCGCGCCTGTGCCACCATCCGGAGCTGCCGCCGGTCGGGCATTGCCGGGTCTGCACCTGCATCATCGACGGGCGGCCCACCAGCGCCTGCGTCATGCCGGCGGCCAAGGGCATGGTGGTGGAGAACGACACCCCCGCCCTCACCGCCGAGCGGCGCACCCTCATCGAGATGCTGTTCGCCGAGGGCAACCATTTCTGCCAGTTCTGCGAGGCGAGCGGCGACTGCGAACTGCAGGCGCTCGGCTATCTGTTCGGCATGGTGGCGCCGGCCTTCCCTCACCTGTGGCCGAAGCGGCCGGTAGATGCGAGCCACCCGGACATCTACATCGACCACAACCGCTGCATCCTGTGCTCGCGCTGCGTGCGCGCCTCGCGCACCCTGGACGGCAAGGCGGTGTTCGGCTTCGAAGGGCGCGGCATCGACATGCACCTGGCGGTGGCCGGCGGGCATCTCGACGAGAGCGCCATCGCCGCCGCCGACAAGGCGGTCGAGATGTGCCCGGTGGGCTGCATCGTGGTGAAGCGCACCGGCTACCGCACGCCCTATGGCCGGCGCCGCTACGACGCCGCGCCCATCGGTTCGGACATCACCGCCAAGCGTCTCGGCGCGAAGGACTGAGGGAGCGCACATGGCCAAGCCGAAACTCGCCACCTGCGCGCTGGCCGGCTGCTTCGGCTGCCACATGTCCTTCCTGGACATCGACGAGCGCCTCGTGGAGCTGATCGACCTCGTGGACCTCGACGTCTCCCCCCTCGACGACAAGAAGAGCTTCACCGGCATGGTGGACGTGGGCCTCGTCGAAGGCGGCTGCGCCGACGAGCGCCACGTGAAGGTGCTGCGGGAATTCCGCGAGCGCAGCCGCATCCTGGTGGCGGTGGGCGCCTGCGCCATCTCGGGCGGCGTCCCGGCGCTGCGCAACCTCGCCGGCCTCGATGAATGCCTGAGGGTCGCCTATCTGGACGGCCCCACGGTGGAGGGCGGCGGCGTGATCCCCAACGATCCCGAGCTGCCGCTGCTGCTGGACAAGGTCTATCCGGTGCAGGAATTCGTGAAGATCGACCATTTCCTGCCCGGCTGCCCGCCCTCGGCCGAGACCATCTGGGCGGCGCTCAAGGCGCTGCTGACCGGGGCGGACCTCAACCTGCCCTACCCGCTTTTCAAATACGAATGAGCCCGGATCCGATCCCCCGGAAGGACGCGCCATGAGCTCCACCGACACCGCCGCCCCGCGCAAGATCGTCATCGATCCGGTGACCCGCGTGGAAGGCCACGGCAAGGTCACCATCCGCCTCGACGCCGCCGGCGCGGTAGAGGACGCGCGCTTCCACATCGTGGAGTTCCGTGGCTTCGAGCGCTTCATCCAGGGCCGGATGTACTGGGAGGTGCCCCTCGTCATCCAGCGCCTGTGCGGCATCTGCCCGGTGAGCCACCATCTGGCGGCGGCCAAAGCCATGGACCAGATCGCCGGGGTGGACCAGGTCCCGCCCACCGCCGACAAGCTGCGCCGCCTCATGCATTACGGGCAGGTGCTGCAATCCAACGCTTTGCACATCTTCCACCTCGCCTCGCCGGACCTGCTGTTCGGCTTCGACGCGCCGCCCGAGAAGCGCAACATCATCGCCGTGCTGGAGCGCTATCCGGAGATCGGCAAGTGGGCCATCTTCATCAGGAAGTTCGGCCAGGAGGTCATCAAGGCGACGGGCGGGCGCAAGATCCACCCCACCAGCGCCATTCCGGGCGGGGTCAACCAGAACCTCGCGGTGGAGGATCGCGACGTGCTGCGCGCGCGGGTCGGCGAGATCATCTCCTGGTGCTCCGCCGCCCTCGAGCACCACAAGTCCTATGTGGCGGCGAACCGGGCGCTGCACGACAGCTTCGCCGCCTTCCGCTCGTCCTTCATGAGCATCGTCGGCGCCGATGGCGTCATGGACCTTTACGACGGCCGCCTGCGGGTGATCGACGCCGAGGGCGCCCCCCTCATCGAGGGAGCCGAGCCCGCCTCCTACCGCGCGCACCTCATCGAGGAGGTGCGGCCGTGGAGCTATCTGAAATTCCCCCACCTGCGCCAGTTCAGCCGCGATGACGGCTGGTACCGGGTGGGCCCGCTGGCCCAGATCAATTGCTGCACGTCCATCGACACTCCGCTCGCCGAAGCGGCCCGGAAGGAGTTCATGGCCGAGGGCGCGGGCGGGCCGGTCCACGCCACCCTCGCCTATCACTGGGCGCGGCTCATCGTGCTGGTGCATTGCGCGGAGAAGATCGAGCAGCTTCTGTTCGACGATGATCTCCAGGGCACCGACCTGCG
>JAFIHR010000262.1 GCA_017849325.1 Xanthobacter autotrophicus
CGGCGCCCGTCATGCGGGCGCCGGGGTTGTCGTCACTTGTGGGCCAGCGCCGCCTGGGCCGCCGCAAGGCGGGCGATCGGCACGCGGAAGGGCGAGCAGGACACGTAATCGAGCCCGATCTCGTCGCAGAACGATACCGAGGCCGGATCGCCGCCGTGCTCGCCGCAGATGCCGAGCTTGATGTCGGGGCGGGTCTTGCGGCCGCGCTCCACCGCCAGCTTCACCAGCTCGCCCACGCCGTCCACGTCGATGGAGACGAAGGGGTCGATCTCCACGATGCCCTTCTGCACATAGGCGCCGAGGAAGGTGCCCGCGTCGTCGCGCGAGACGCCGAAGGTGGTCTGGGTGAGGTCGTTGGTGCCGAAGGAGAAGAATTCGGCGCCCTTGGCGATCTCGCCGGCCTGCAGCGCGGCGCGCGGCAGCTCGATCATGGTGCCCACCTTGAAGCTGAGGGTCGCGCCGGTCTCCGCCTCCACCGCCTTGGCGGTCGAGCGGATCACCGCCTCGACGATCTCGAACTCCTTCTTGGTGGCGATCAGCGGCACCATCACCTCGGGCATCACCGCCTCGCCGGTCTTCTGCGCCGCTGCCACGGCGGCCTCGAAGATGGCGCGGGCCTGCATCTCGGCGATCTCGGGATAGGCGATGGCGATGCGGCAGCCGCGGAACCCGAGCATCGGGTTCATCTCGTGCAGCTCCTTGTAGCGCCGCTTGATGCGCTCCACCTCCACGCCGAGGCTGTTGGCCACCTCCGCCATCTCCTCCTCGGTGTGGGGGAGGAACTCGTGCAGTGGCGGGTCGAGAAGGCGGATGGTGACCGGCAGGCCCTTCATGATCTCGAACAGCTCGACGAAGTCGTCGCGCTGCATGGGCAGGAGCTTGGCGAGCGCGGCGCGGCGGCCGTCCTCGTCCTCCGAGAGGATCATCTCGCGCACCGCGAGGATGCGGGCGGCATCGAAGAACATATGCTCGGTGCGCGACAGGCCGATGCCCTCGGCACCGAACGAGCGGGCCATGCGGGCGTCGAGGGGGGTCTCGGCATTGGCGCGCACCTTCAGGCGGCGGGCCTTGTCGGCCCAGCCCATGAGGGTGGCGAACTCGCCGGAGAGCTCGGGCTGCTGCATGGGCACCTCGCCCTTCAGCACCTGGCCGGAGCCGCCGTCGATGGTGAGGAAGTCGCCCTTCTGGAAGGTCTGGCCGCCCACGGTGAGGGTCTGGGCGGCCATATCAATGCGCAGCGCGCCGGCGCCGGAGACGCAGGGCTTGCCCATGCCGCGGGCCACCACCGCCGCGTGGGAGGTCATGCCGCCGCGCGCGGTGAGGATGCCCTCGGCCGCATGCATGCCGTGGATGTCCTCGGGCGAGGTCTCGACGCGCACCAGGATGACCTTGCGGCCCTGCTCCTTGGCCGCCTCGGCCTCGTCGGCGGTGAACACGATGGCGCCCGCCGCCGCGCCCGGCGAGGCGGGCAGGCCGGTGGTCAGCACGGTGCGCTCGGCCTTGGGATCGATGGCGGGATGCAGGAGCTGGTCGAGGGCGGCGGGATCGACGCGGCCGACCGCCTCGTCCTGGGTGATGAGGCCCTCGTTGGCGAGCTCCACCGCGATGCGCAGCGCCGCCTTGCCGGTGCGCTTGCCGGAGCGGGTCTGGAGCATCCAGAGCTTGCCCTTCTCGACCGTGAACTCGAGGTCCTGCATGTCGCGATAGTGCTGCTCCAGGGTCTTGGAGATCCGCTCGAACTCCTTGAAGGCCTCGGGCAGGGCCGCTTCCATGGAGGGCTTGTCGGAGCCGGCCGCCTTGCGCGCCACCTCGGTCAAGTCCTGCGGCGTGCGGATGCCGGCCACCACGTCCTCGCCCTGGGCATTGACCAGGAACTCGCCGTAGAGCGCCTTTTCGCCGGTGGACGGATTGCGGGTGAAGGCGACGCCGGTGGCCGAGGTCTCGCCCATGTTGCCAAACACCATGGACTGCACGTTCACCGCGGTGCCCCAGCTCTCCGGGATGGAGTGCAGGCGGCGGTAGGTGATGGCGCGCTGGTTCATCCACGAGCCGAACACGGCGCCGATGGCGCCCCAGAGCTGCTCGTGCGGGTCCTGCGGGAAGGCCTTGCCGAGCTCGGCGGCGTACTTCTGCTTGTACTTGCCGACCAGGAAGGCCCAGTCGTCGGCGGAGAGCTCGGTGTCGAGAATGTAGCCCTTCTCGCCCTTGTAGTGCTCGAGGATCTCCTCGAAATGGTGGTGCGGCACGCCCATGACCACGTCGGAATACATGGTGATGAAGCGGCGGTAGCTGTCGAAGGCGAAGCGCCGGTCGCCGGCGAGCTTGGCCACCGCCTCGACCGTCTCGTCATTGAGGCCGAGGTTCAGCACCGTGTCCATCATGCCGGGCATGGAGGCGCGGGCGCCGGAGCGGACCGAGACCAGGAGCGGGTTGGCGGCATCGCCGAACGACTTGCCGGTGAGCTGGCCGACCTGGGCGAGGGCCTTTTCAACGTCGCCCTTCAGCTCGGGGGGATAGGTGTTCCCGTGCTGGTAATAATAGGTGCACACCTCGGTGGTGATGGTGAAGCCGGGCGGGACGGGAAGGCCGAGGTTAGACATCTCGGCGAGGTTCGCACCCTTGCCGCCGAGAAGGTTCTTCATGTCGGCTTTGCCCTCGGCCTTGCCGTCGCCGAAGGTGTAGACCCATTTCGTCATGAGCTTGATCCCCAAAGGACGCGCGGGACTGGAAAGACGGTGTTGCTTTAGCCCGCAGCGCACAATCCATCAACCGCATCGATGAAAGCAGCACCATTTATCGCCCAAGGAAAGGACATTTTTATTGCACTGCAACGAATTTCCCTGGTGAAATCCATCGCCAATACAACCGATGGACGAAACCGAGGCCTGGTGTGCTTCCGGCCGATGGCATTGCATCGCCGGATGAGAGTTCCTGGGCCGCTCCACCGTGTCCTTTCTTCTCCCGCGATCGCTTTTCCCGTGAGGTGAAGCCGGCCCGCGTCGCCGGCCCTTGAAAACACGTATCCGTTGACGGCGCAATGGAATTCCAGCTTCGCCCACCCCTGACAGGAGGTATCAACACGCTGTTCCGGCTCGGCGGCTCGGGTGACGGGGCGCTCGGGCGGCGGCGGTCACGGCGGAGTGATGGCGCCACCATTGCTCTGGCGGCGCGCCAGCGTTCAAACTTCCCTTGAGAAAGGGGAGGCGCAGGTGCTCTCCTTCCGGTTGTGGATGCCCGGATGATGCACTGCAAAATGCCGATTCTTCCGCGTCTCGCCCGGGCGCTCGTGCTGGCGGCCGCATTGGGCGGAGCGGGAGGGGTGGCGCATGCTGCACCGCAAAAATGCCCGCGGTTCGTCGCCGACGGATCGGCCGCGCCCCTTCGGATGCTGGCGCAGGCCGAAGGTCTTTCAGGCGCCTTCCGCGCGGGCGGCGCGCAGCCGGGCGATCTGCGCGGGCCCTGGCGCGAAGGGCGGAGCCGGCCGCCTGTGCGCCTCGCCGCCGCCGGCCCCGGGGAGACGGGGGAGGCGCAGGTCAGCCTCACCTATGTCGGCCATGCCAGCTTCCTGATCGAAAGCCCGGCCGGCGTCACCATCGTCACCGACTACAACGATTATGTGCGCCCCCTCCCGGTCCCCATGGTGGCGACCATGAACAAGGCGCACGATACCCATTTCTCGGTGCTGCCCGACCCCGGCATCGCCCACGTGCTGCGCGGCTGGAACCCGGACGGCGGGCCGGCGCACCACGAGCTCACCCTCGACGACGTGTGGATCCGCAACGTGCCCACCAACATCCGGCGCGGCGCGGGCACCGAATATGATGCCAACTCCATCTTCGTGTTCGAGGTGGCGGGCCTGTGCATCGCCCATCTCGGCCACCTGCACCACCTGCTCACCCCGGCCCATCTGGAGGCGCTCGGGCGCATCGACGTGGTGCTGGCGCCGGTGGATGGCTCCTTTACCCTCGATCTCGAAGGCATGGCGGAGACCCTGAAGGCGATCCGCGCGCCCCTCGTCATCCCCATGCACTATTTCAGCAGCTGGGGGCTGGAGCGCTTCCTGGCCGGGCTCGGCACCGATTACGAGGTGACGCGGGTGGCCTCGTCCACGGTGCGGCTCAGCCGGGCCGCCCTTCCGGCGCGGCCGACGGTGATGGTGCTGCCGCCCGGCTTCTGAACCGGCCGGCGCCGCCTCAGTGCTTGTCGTTCATGATCTTGTCGGACCAGGCGAGCAGCAGGCTCGATCCCACGAACACCACATGGATGATGACGAGCCAGGTGAGCGTCGTCTCGCTCATGCCCTTGGGCAGGTCCATGAAGGCCTTGAGCAGCTGGATCGCGGAGATCGCCACGATCGAGGCGAGCAGCTTCTGCTTCAGGCCGGTGAAGTCCACCCGCGTCATCCATTCCGGCCAGTCGGGATGGCCGGCCGGGTCGATCTTGGAGACGAAGTTCTCATAGCCCGAGAAGATGACGATCAGCACCAGATTGCCGGTCAGGGTGATGTCCACCAGGGCGAGGACGCCGAGGATGGTATCGCTCTCGCTGGCCTCCGTCGCGTGGCTGACGAAGTGCACGAGCTCGGAGCCGAACTTGAAGAGCACCACCAGCAGCGCCACCACCAGCCCCAGATAGAAAGGCGCCATGATCCAGCGGCTGCGGAACAGCACCGACTCGATGAGCCGCTCGATCATCTCTTCTCTCCATCCTTCCATCGCTGCGCCAACGCGCCGTCATGGCGGCATGTTGCGGCGCACAGCCTCACTCTGCCAAGGGTTCGCATGGCGTTGACCTTTCGGCAAGGGCGCAAAAGCCGCAGGCCGTGCGGCGCCACCGGCCAAGGGTGCGGACGGGACGCGGCGCCACGCGGCCGGCACCTGCGGCATTGAATCGGAGCCGCGCCGGTCCTAACAACGGTCGTGGCGACCGAAGCGGTTCGTTCCGCCCGCCGGCCACACGATGGCGGCGCGGCCGGTCCGCCGTTCCCGCGCCGGAGACTCTTCTGATGCCCGATGCCCTGCCGCCCGTCGTGCTGCTCACCGGCCCGATCCTCGAAGGCGTGGTGGAGCGCCAGCTCCGCGAGCGCTTCCGCCTGGTGCCGGTCGAGGCGCTGTCCGACGAGCTGGCGCCGCAGGTGCGCGGCATCGCTGCCAAGCACAAGGACGGGGTGGCCGAGGCGCTCATGGCCCGCCTGCCGGCGCTGGAGATCGTCGCCAATTTCGGCGTCGGCTACGACAATGTGGACTTCGCCGCCGCCGCCGCCCGCCGCGGCGTGGTGGTGACCAATACGCCCGACGTCCTCACCGAGGAGGTCGCGGACCTCACCCTCGGCCTGCTCATCGCCACGGTGCGCGAGATCCCGCAGGCCGACCGCTTCGTGCGGGAGGGGCGCTGGCTCGAGGGAGGCTACCGGCTGACCGCCAGCCTGCGCGGCCGCAGGGTCGGGCTCATCGGCATGGGCCGCATCGGCCGGGCCATCGCCGGGCGCATCGAGGCATTCGGGCTGCCGGTAGCCTATCATGCGCGCCACGCCCAGGGGGATCTGCCCTACCGCCATTATCCCGACCTCCTTGCCCTGGCGCGGGAGGTGGACGTGCTCATCGCCATCGTGCCCGGCGGGCCGGCCACCCGGCACATGGTGAATGCCGACGTGCTCGCGGCGCTCGGGCCGGAGGGCATTCTGGTCAATGTGGCGCGCGGCTCGGTGGTGGACGAGGCGGCGCTGCTCGCCGCCCTCAAGGCGCGGACCATCCTCGGCGCCGGGCTCGACGTCTTCGCCGACGAGCCCAGGGTGCCCGCCGACTTCCTGGCCCTCGACAATGTGGTGCTGCTGCCCCACGTGGGCTCGGCCACGCACCACACCCGCGCCGCCATGGGCCAGCTCGTGGTGGACAATCTCGTCGCCTGGTTCGAGGGCAGGGGGCCCCTGACGCCGGTGCCGGAGACGCCCTGGTCCGGGCGGGGCTGAGCCGGAGGGGCGGCGGCGCGGGACGGGCGGGGGACTGTGCAAGGGCGCCGCCTCGCGTCTAAGCTCGGGCGCCGGCCGCCAGAGCCGGAGCCGGCCGGAACGGCGGATCGGCTCACAAGATGCTTTTGCGAAGGCTCCGGCCGGTGGGGTGGAACCCCGTTGCCGCCAGGGGCCGCACGGGGCTCCGGGGAGGAGCGGAATGGCGAACGGGCGTGCGCGTCTTCTCGGAATGGTCGCCGCCGGCATGATGCTGGCGGCGCTCGGCGCGGAGCCCTCGGCTGCCGCCGGGAAGGGCGGGCCGCCCGTTCCGGCGCAGAACCGGGCCGGCAGCGCCGCGCGGGTCGACCCCGCCGTCGCCGAGGCGGTCGCGCGCATGGCAGCGCCCTTCCGCCTGTCCAGCGCCGACCGCGAGCGCAGCTGCGCCTTCGAGCTCAAGAGCGAGCGGGCGGGCAAGGGCTTCGCCCTCGCCTTCGACAAAGCCGCGTGCGCCGTCATTCCCTTCACCGCCGACGTCAGCCTCTGGCAGCCGGACGACGCCGGCTCGGTGCTGCTGCTGAACGGCACCGGGCAGGTGGTGGCGGAATTCACCCAGGCCACCGCCGGGGCCTATGAGGCGCTGCGCGAAGGCGACGGCGTCTATTTCCTCCTGCCGCCGGGCGGGGCCGCCGACGAGGTGAAGCCGGAAGAGCTGCTGGGCGACTGGGACCTCGGCCGCACCCTCGGCACGCCGCTGTGCCGCCTGACCCTGACCGACCGGCCCGCACAGGGCGGCCTCGCGCTCGATCTGGCGGCGGGATGCGATCAATCCCTCTTCCCGGCGCCGCCGGTGGCGTGGCGGATCGACGGGGGCAACATCCTCCTGCTCGGCGTGGCGAAGGGCGTGGTGATCCGCTTCGCGGTGCAGGAAGACGGCTCCTGGGCGCGGGTGCCCGAGCGCGGCCGCCCGCTGCTCCTCGCAAGGCCCTGATCCGCAGGGTGATTCGGCCCCCGCGGGAAGGCGGCGCGAAGCCGCCTCCGGCCTGCACGCATGCCGCTAGGTCCGGTGCAAAGCAGCTTTCCAATGAGCCGCCATTTTTCCTTCCGGGAACGCGGGTTTCTACGTTTCCGGCCGGTATGTTGCGTTTTCGCAACATAAGAATCCAGCATTCATAAGGCTTTGCCTAAAGCCAAGGCACGGCCTGCCTGATTTTTTGCGGTGGTCAAAAGAGCTCAAAACCGTTTGTATCCTTTCAAATTCAACAAGGAACGAGCCTGATGAAAAAAATCGCTCTGATTGCCGCCACCACCTTGTTCCTGACCGGCGCTGCCTCGGCTGCCGACATGAGCATGCCCGTCAAGGCGCCTGAGCCCGAGCCCACTCCCCTGTGGGACGTGTCGTTCGGCGTGACCGGTACGTCCGACTACATCTTCCGCGGCGTCTCGCAGACCAACGGCAATCCGGCCGTCCAGGGCTTCGCCGAGCTGTCGCTGTTCGACTGGTTCTATGCGGGCGTGTGGGGCTCCAACGTGAGCTTCCTCAATTCCGGCTCGGCGGAAGTCGACGTCTACGGTGGCCTGCGCCACACCTGGGGCGGCCTGACCCTCGACGCCGGTATCATCGGCTACCTCTATCCGGGCAGCGAGAACGACACCGACCTCAACTACTGGGAAGTGTACTTCAAGCCCAGCTATGCCGTGACCGACTGGCTGACCGTCGGCGCGAACCTCTACTACACCACTGATTATGCCGCCACGAGCACCGACGGCACCTACCTCTCCGGCACCGCCAAGGTGACCCTGCCCACGTTCGGCCCGTTCGGCTGGTACGCCTCGGGCGAGTTCGGCCATCAGTGGCTGGACGGCGACTATTTCAACGCCTGGTTCCCGTCCTGGTATGGCCCGACCTATGTCGACCTGAGCGGATACAACTACTGGAACGCCGGCCTCGGCTTCACCTACAAGGCGGCGACCCTGGACCTGCGCTATCACGGCTCGGATCTGAGCGACAACGAGTGCTACATGCTGTCGAGCTTCGACAATTGCGGCAACCGCTTCGTGGCCTCGCTCTCCTTCCAGACCTCGTTCAACCAGCTCAAGTGACCGATTTCGCCTGAGCAGGCGATGGTTTGAGGCGGCGCCGCAGTTTTCCTGCGGCGCCGTTTTCTTTTGCGCTCGGACATCGGCGCGCGGGCGCCGACGATTTCCTGGATTGGAGCGGATGGGGAGCGGCCGGCACGCGGATCCGCCACCGGGGATGCCGCCTCAGATCAGCCGGAGGCCCTTGAGGCTGGCGTGGCCATCCTTGCCGACGATGATGTGGTCGTGCACCTCGATGCCGAGGGGCTTCGCCACATCGATGATCTTGCGCGTCATGTCGATGTCGGCGCGCGACGGCGTGGGGTCGCCCGAGGGGTGGTTGTGGCAGAGGATGACCGCGGTGGCGGACAGCTCCAGCGCCCGCTTCACCACCTCGCGGGGATAGACCGGCGCATGGTCCACGGTGCCGCGCTGGAGCACCTCGTCGGCGATGAGCTGGTTGCGCTTGTCGAGGAACAGCACGCGGACCTGCTCGCGGTCGGCAAACGCCATGGTGCTGCGGCAATAGTCGATGACCGCGCTCCACGAGGAGAGCACCGGCCGGCGCTTCACCTGCCCCTTGGCGAGGCGCTGGGCGGCGGCCTCCACCAGCTTGAACTCGGTGATGATGGCTTCCTTCACCCCCGGCACCTCCGCCAGCAAAGCGGGCGGCGCGCACAGCGCCTCGGAGAACGAGCCGAAGCGGTTCACCAGCGCCTTGGCGAGGGGCTTCACGTCGCGCCGCGGCACGGCGCGGAACAGCACCAGCTCCATGAGCTCGTAGTCGGCCAGCGCCTCGGCGCCCGCCTCGCGGAAGCGGGCGCGCAGCCGGTCACGGTGCCCATGGAAATGCGGAGCCTCGGCGAGGCCGTCCTCGGGCTCGTCCGCCATGGCCGGGCGTCACCTCACGCAGGAAGATAAGGCGGCTTGTGATAGCCCTTGGGGCTCAGCGTGAAAATCTCCACCCCGCTCTCGGTGACGCCGACGGCGTGCTCGAACTGGGCCGAGAGGGAGCGGTCGCGGGTCACCGCGGTCCAGCCGTCGGACAGCACCTTCACGTGGGGGCGGCCGAGGTTGATCATGGGCTCCACGGTGAAGATCATGCCGGGCATGAGCTTCGGCCCCTCGCCGCGGCGGCCCACATGGACGATGTTGGGCTCGTCGTGGAACACCTGGCCGACGCCGTGGCCGCAGAAGTCGCGCACCACGCTCATGTGCTGCGGCTCCACATAGTCCTGGATGGCGGCGCCGATGTCGCCCACATGGCCGCCGGGGCGGATGGCGGCGATGCCGCGCATCATGGCCTCGTAGGTCACTTCCAGCAGGCGCTCGGC
>JAFIHR010000263.1 GCA_017849325.1 Xanthobacter autotrophicus
AGCGCAAACGGGTGGAGGACATCCGCTTCACCCAGGGGCGCGGCAATTATGTGGACGACATCAAGCTGCCGGGCATGCTGCACGGCGACTTCGTGCGCTCGCCCTATGCCCATGCGAACATCAAGAGGATCGACACCTCCAAGGCGGCGGCGCTGCCGGGGGTGATCGCGGTGATCACGGCGGAGGAGCTGAAGCCCCTCGGCCTCCACTGGATGCCCACCCTGGCCGGCGACGTCCAGGCGGTGCTGGCGGACGGCAAGGTGTGCTTCCAGAACCAGGAGGTGGCCTTCGTCATCGCCGAGAACCGCTACATCACCGACGACGCCATCCAGCTCGTCGAGGTGGAATATGAGGAGCTGCCGGTCCTGGTGGACCCCTTTCACTCCCTCGACCCGGACGCGCCGGTGCTGCGTCCCGACCTCGACGGCAAGACCACCGGCGCCCACGGCCCGCGCAAGCACCACAACCACATCTTCACCTGGGAGGTGGGCGACCGCCCGGCCACCGACGAGGCGTTCAACACCGCCGAGGTGACCATCAAGGAGCTGATCTCCTATCACCGCACCCATCCCTCGCCGCTGGAGACCTGCCAGTGCCTCGCCGCCTTCGACAAGGTGAAGGGCGAGCTGACCCTCTACGGCACCTTCCAGGCGCCCCACGTCATCCGCACCGTGGCCTCGCTGCTGTCCAAGATCCCGGAGCACAAGATCCATGTGATCGCGCCGGACATCGGCGGCGGCTTCGGCAACAAGGTGGGAGCCTATTCGGGCTACATCTGCTCCATCGTGGCGTCCATCGTCACCGGGCGGCCGGTGAAATGGGTGGAGGACCGGATGGAGAACCTCTCCACCACCTCGTTCGCCCGCGACTACCACATGACGGCGGAGATCGCCGCCACCCGGGAAGGCCGCGTCACCGGCCTGCGCGTCCACGTGCTCGCCGACCACGGCGCGTTCGATGCCTGCGCCGATCCGTCCAAATGGCCTGCGGGCTTCTTCAACATCGTCACCGGCTCCTACGACTTCCCGGTGGCGCACCTGACGGTGGACGGGGTCTACACCAACAAGGCGCCGGGCGGGGTGGCCTATCGCTGCTCGTTCCGGGTGACCGAGGCGGCGTACTGCATCGAGCGGGCCATGGACATCCTGGCCCAGAAGCTCGGCATGGATCCGGCCGACCTGCGCCTGAAGAACTTCGTCAGCCGCGAGCAATTCCCGTATCACTCGGCGCTGGGGTGGGAATACGACAGCGGCGACTATCACCTCGCCATGCACAAGGCGATGGACACCATCGGCTATCGCGAGCTCAGAGCCGAGCAGAAGGCCAAGCAGGAGGCCTTCAGGCGCGGCGAGACGCGGGAGATCATGGGGATCGGCGTCTCCTTCTTCACCGAGATCGTCGGCGCCGGGCCGTCCAAGAATTGCGACATCCTCGGCGTCTCCATGTTCGACTCGGCCGAGATCCGCATCCACCCCACCGGCTCGATCATCGCCCGCATGGGCACCAAGAGCCAGGGCCAGGGGCACGAGACCACCTGGGCGCAGATCATCGCCACCGAGCTCGGCATTCCAGCCGACGACATCATGATCGAGGAGGGCAACACCGATACCGCGCCCTACGGTCTCGGGACCTACGGCTCGCGCTCCACCCCGGTGGCGGGTGCGGCCATCGCGCTCGCCGCCCGCAAGATCCGGGCGAAGGCGCAGATGATCGCCGCCCACATGCTGGAAGTGTCCGAATACGACCTCGAATGGGACGTGGACGGCTTCCGGGTGAAGGGCAATCCCGAGCGCTTCAAGACCATGAAGGAGATCGCCTGGGCGGCCTACAACGCGCCGCCTCCGGGGCTGGAGCCGGGCCTTGAGGCGGTCAATTACTACGACCCGCCCAACATGACCTATCCGTTCGGCGCCTATCTCTGCGTGATGGACATCGACGTGGATACCGGGGTGGCGAAGATCCGCCGCTTCTACGCGCTGGACGACTGCGGCACCCGCATCAACCCGATGATCATCGAGGGGCAGGTGCATGGCGGGCTCACCGAGGCCTTCGCCATCGCCATGGGCCAGGAGATCAAATACGACGAGATGGGCAACGTGCAAGGCGCGTCCTTCATGGACTTCTTCCTGCCCACCGCGGTCGAGACCCCCAAGTGGGAGACCGACTTCACGGTGACCCCCTCGCCGCACCATCCCATCGGCGCCAAGGGCGTGGGCGAGAGCCCCAACGTGGGCGGCGTGCCCGCCTTCTCCAATGCGGTGAACGACGCCTTCGGCTTCCTCGGAAGCACGCACATCCAGATGCCCCACGACGCCTGGCGCATCTGGCAGGCGGCGCGCGCCCTCGGCGCCTGAGGCGAGGCCGCCACCATGAGCGTCGCGGAGAAGACCCGCATCGCCGAGCGCCTCGCCGGGGTCGGCTATATCGCCGACCCCGGCCTTGCGACCGCGCTCGCGCTCATGGACATGCTGAAGCGCCCGCTGCTGCTGGAAGGCGAGGCGGGCGTCGGCAAGACCGAGGTGGCGAAGGCGCTGGCCGCCATCCACGGCGCCGAGCTGATCCGCCTGCAATGCCACGAGGGGCTCGACCGCGCCGACGCGCTCTATGAGTGGAACTACCAGCGCCAGCTCCTCGCCATCAAGGCGCGCGAGGGCGCGGACCCCGATACGGTGGAGGCGCACATCTTCTCGGAGACCTACCTCCTGGAGCGCCCGCTGCTGGCGGCGATCCGGCGGGTGGATCCCCCGGTGCTGCTGATCGACGAGATCGACCGGGCGGACGAGGAGTTCGAGGCCTTCCTGCTGGAGCTGCTGTCGGATTTCCAGGTGTCGATCCCCGAGCTCGGCACCCTCGTCGCCACCGCCATCCCCCGCGTGGTGCTCACCTCCAATGGCACGCGGGAGCTGTCCGACGCGCTGAGGCGGCGCTGCCTCTACCATGTGCTCGACTTTCCCGAGGTGGACCGCGAGGCCCGCATCCTGCTCGCCCGCGTGCCCGGCATCGACACGGCGCTCGCCCTGCAGGTGGCGCGGCTGATGGCGGAGATGCGGAAGCAGGACCTCGCCAAGATCCCCGGCATCGCCGAGACGCTGGACTGGGCGGCGGCCCTGGTGGGCCTCGGCGTGCCGCGCCTCGATGCCGACCGGGAGGCGGTGTTCGAGACCCTTGCCTGCGTGCTGAAGACCCGCGAGGACCGCGCCCGGATCACCCGGGAGGTGACGGACCGCCTCGTGGGCAAGGTGGCCTGACATGGCCGCGCCCGCCTTCCGCACGCCCGATGCGATCGGCGCCTCCGTCCGCACCCGGCTCGCCGGCTTCATCCGTACCCTGCGCGACACCGGCTTCAAGGTCGGCCTTGCCGAGGCGGGCGACGCCCTCGCCATCCTCGCCGCGCCGGAGATGGCGCGGCCCTCCGCGCTCAAGCCGGCGCTGCGCGCGCTCTTGTGCGGCCGGCGCTCGGACTGGGAGGCGTTCGACGCGCTGTTCGACGCCTATTGGCTGGGGCGGGGGGTGAAGTCACGGGTGGCTTTGTCCGGTGCGATGGCGGGGGCGAAGCCGTCGCTCGGTGCGCCCGCGTCCCGCCCGGGAACAAGCGAGGGGCCGGCGAACGATGTTTCCCGCGGCGACGGCGTGGCCGACGCCGATGCGGCCCCGGCCGGCAAGCGCGAGGGCGCGAGCCGCGCCGAGAGCCTCGCCCGCACCGACTTCCGCAAGATCGCCGACCCCGACGCCCTCGCCGAGGCCCATGCGCTGGCCGAGCGCCTGGCGCTGCGCATGCGCGCGCGCCTCACCCGCCGCGCCCGCGCCACCCGCCGCGGCCGGCGCGTGGACCTGCGCCGCACTATCCGCGCCAGCCTGCCGTCGGGCGGCGTGCCCCTCGACCTGGTGCGGACCCGCCGCCGCGAGCGGCCGCTGCGGATCGTGGTGCTGCTCGACGCCTCCGGCTCCATGAGCCTCTACACCGGCGTGTTCTTCCGCTTCGTCCACGGCGTGCTCGACGCTTTCCGCGAGGCCGAGGCCTTCCTGTTCCACACCCGCCTCGTCCACGTCTCCCACGCGCTCAAGGAGAAGGACACCGCCCGCGCCCTCGACCGCATGAGCCTGATGGCGGAAGGGGTGGGCGGCGGCACCCGCATCGGCGAGAGCCTCGCCGCCTTCAACAAGGGCCATGCGGCGCGGGTCATCCATTCGCGCACCTGCGTGATGATCCTCTCCGACGGCTACGACACCGGCGATCCCGAGCGCCTCGGCGCCGAGATGGCGGCGCTGGCCCGGCGCTGCCGGCGCATCGTGTGGCTCAATCCGCTGATCGGCTGGGAGGGCTATGCGCCGGTGGCGCGCGGCATGGCGGCCGCGCTGCCCCACGTCGCTTTGTTCGCCCCGGCCCACAATCTCGAGAGCCTCGCCGCCCTCGAGCCCTATCTCGCCCGCCTGTAGGGAGATGCTCCCGTGAAAGCCCAGCCAGACGTCATCGATCTTGTCGCCAGCCTGAAGGCGCGCGGCGCGCCCTTCGCCCTCGCGACCGTGGTGCGCACGGTCTCCGTCACCGCGGCCAAGGCGGGGGCGAAGGCCATCATCCTGCCCGACGGCACCGTCACCGAAGGCTGGATCGGCGGCGGATGCGCCCGCGCCGCCGTGCTCACCGCTGCCCGCGAGGCCATCGCCGACGGGCGGGCGCGCCTCGTCTCGGTGCTGCCCAAGGATCTGTTCGCCGAGCGTGAGCTGAAGCCCGGCGAGGAGCGCGAGGGCGTGCGCTTCGCCCGCAACATGTGCCCGAGCCAGGGAACCATGGACATCTTCGTCGAGCCCATGCTGCCGGCGCCCTCGCTGGTGATCTTCGGGGCGAGCCCGGTGGCGGTGGCGCTGGCCGACATCGCCCCGCGCTTCGGCTATCGCGTCACCATCTGCGCCCCGGCCGAGGACCAGGGCGCCTTCGCCGAGCCCGACCAGCGGATCGAGGGCTATGCCCTGCCGGCCAGCGAGGAGGGCCACCGCTTCATCATCGTCTCGACCCAGGGACGCGGCGACGAGGCCGCGCTGGCCGCCGCCCTCACCGCCGACGCCGATCATGTCGCCTTCGTCGGCAGCCGTCGCAAGGTGGCGGCGCTGCGCGAGAAGATCCTCGCCGGCGGCCTGCCGCCCGAGCGCTTCGACCGGCTGAAGGGTCCCGCCGGGCTCGATATCGGCGCGGTGACGCCGGAGGAGATCGCCCTTTCCATCCTGGCCGAGCTGCTGGCCGTACGCCGTCAGGGCCGGCAGGCGGTGAGCCACTGATCGCGCCGGCTCTCTCCGGCCGATCCAACGCAAGAGGACACGCCCCATGCAGATGACCGACAGCCAGCGCATTCCCGCCTCCCGCGAGGCCGTCTGGGCCGCGCTCAACGATCCGGAGGTGCTGAAGCGCTGCATTCCCGGCTGCGAGAGCCTGGAGAAGACCTCGCCTACCGACATGACCGCGTCCGTGGTGCTCAAGGTGGGCCCGGTGAAGGCGAAGTTCGGCGGCAAGGTCACCCTGTCCGATCTCGATCCGCCCAACGGCTACCGCATCTCGGGCGAGGGCTCGGGCGGGGTCGCGGGCTTCGCCAAGGGCGGGGCGACGGTGAAGCTCGACGAGGACGGGCCCGACGCAACGCTCCTCCACTACGAGGTGGATGCGCAGATCGGCGGCAAGCTCGCCCAGCTCGGCGGGCGCCTCATCGATTCCACCGCCAAGAAGCTGGCCGGCGAGTTCTTCGAGAGCTTCGCCGCGGCCCTCGCCCCGCCGGCCCCGGAGGCGGCCGCCGGTGCCCCGGCGGGCGCCGGAACGGAGGAGGGCGCCCCCGACGCCAGCCCGGATGCCGCCCCGGACGCCGCGAGCGCCGGCAGCGAGGCCGACCAGGGGAAGAAGAAGGGGTGGTTCGGCGGCCTGTTCTCGGGCAGCGGGGCGACCAGCTCGGCGGTGGCGCTCCTCGCCGCGGGCCTGCTCTCCGCCCATGCCTGCTGCCTCTATCACGGCCACACGCCGCAGGACGTGGCCTCCGGCTTTCCCATCTGCCGGGGGATCGCCTCC
Organism: Xanthobacter autotrophicus; assembly: GCA_017849325.1. Classification (GTDB taxonomy): domain Bacteria; phylum Pseudomonadota; class Alphaproteobacteria; order Rhizobiales; family Xanthobacteraceae; genus Xanthobacter; species Xanthobacter autotrophicus_B. The sequence continues at coordinate 6,050 of JAFIHR010000263.1, forward strand.
TAGGCGCGCCTGCGCCCGGCTGGCGAAGGGGCTCGCGGACGGCCGCGGTCAGCCGTCGGTGATCCTGTGCTTGCGCAGCCGATAGGCCAGGGTCGGGCGGGAGATGCTGAGGAGGCGCGCGGCGAGGGACAGATTGCCCTTGGCCTCGGCCAGGGCGAGCCGCAGCAGGCGCGCCTCCGTTTCGGCGAGCGCCGGCAGGCCGCCTTCCGACGGCGCGGAGCCGGCCTGCAGCACGTCCTCGGCCGGCAGGAGCGCGCCGTTCCTCCGGATCACGAAGGTGTTGGAGTGGAAGTCCTCGCCATTGGTGAACAGGTGGGAGATGTCGAGCGCGCCGCCGTCGTCGGCAAGGATGACCGCCCGCTCGATGACGTTCTCCATCTCCCGCACATTGCCGGGCCAGGAATAATTGATCATCGCATCCACCGCACGCTCACGAAAGCCGGTGATGGTCTTGGCGTGCTTCTTGGCGGCGCGCTGCATGAACCAGTTCATCAGCAGCGGGATGTCGTCGCGCCGGTCGCGCAGCGGCGGCACGCGGATGGGGAAGACGTTCAGCCGGTAGAACAGGTCCTCGCGGAAGGCGCCCGCCTTCACCGCGTCGCTGAGATTGACGTTGGTCGCCGCGACGATGCGCACGTCGACCTTGCGCACCTGCGTGTCGCCGACCCGCTCGATCTCGCCCTCCTGCAGGGCGCGCAGCAGCTTGCCCTGCGCGGTGTAGCTCAGGGTGCCGATCTCGTCGAGGAAGAGGGTTCCGCCGTGGGCGCGCTCCAGGCGTCCCGGACGCGAGGCGACGGCGCCGGTGTAGCCGCCGCGCTCGACGCCGAACAGCTCGGATTCGACCAGCTGCTCGGGGATCGCCGCGCAATTGACGGCGATGAACGGCCCTTTCGCGCGCTTGCTCAGGCGGTGAAGGTTCTGCGAGAAGATCTCCTTGCCGACGCCGCTCTCGCCAAGAAAGAGCACGGTGGCGTCGGTGGGCGCCACCTTCTTCACCAGATGGCAGACGGTGTTGAAGCCGCCGGAGACGCCGACCATGCCGAAGGAATTCTCCTGGCTCGCGGCGTCGATCGCCGACAGCCGCGCCTGGGGCGCCGGCGGGTGCGGCAGGGCGGGCGTCCATTTGACGAAATCGCCGATCTGCAGGAAGCGCAGGTCCTCGTGC
>JAFIHR010000264.1 GCA_017849325.1 Xanthobacter autotrophicus
CGCCCGGCGCCGGCAATGGTGCCGGACGCGCCGCCACGGCCGCCGGATGGCGCTCGGCAGCAAGGGGAGAGGGCTCGGCGCGCGGCATCGCGGCCTCGCTCTCGGCCTCCTCGCGGGGCGCGACGCGCCGCCCGCCGCGCCGGGGAAATGGCAGGCGGAAGAAGAGCTTGCGCGACGGGCGGACGGGTGGGCGCGGGGTCTCTTCGGCGGAAGGGCCGGAGCTTTTGGCCGCGTCCGATCCGGCAACCTCGGCGGACGGGACGGCAGCCGCGTCCGGCTCGCTGGCGCTCACCGGCGGGACGGCTTCAGGCAGAAGGCCGCTCTCCAGCAGCGCCGGCCGGCGCAGCTCGGACGGGCCGACGGCGGCGAGGGCGTTCGCCTCCTGGGAGAGATCCGGAAGCCCGCCCGCGCCGGGGGGCGAGGCGGGGGAGAGGCTCAAGCCCTCCGGCGCGTCCGCGCCTCGGGGCGAAGGGGCCGGCGTCCGGCGAAACCCCGTCAGCCGGGACGCGGCGCCGGCGCGCCGGAGCGGATCGGCGGGGCCGGCATCGGCGACGCCGCCACGCACCGGCGGACCGGGGCGGGCCGGACCTCGCGCCGCCGCGTCCGGTCCCGTCGCCGGCTCGGCCGGCCCGCTGTCCGACGCACCGGCCGCAGTCCGCGCCGGAACGCCGCCCGGCGGCCCCTGCGCCCCGGGGGACGACGCGCCGGCCGGGCCGGCGCCGCGCGGCGGCATGTTCTCCATGAACACGAACGGCCGCGGCACCGGAATGTCGTTGGGCAGGTCCTTCTGGATGGCGCGCCAGAGATCCGGCGGCGGCACGACCGGCGCCGCGAGCTCGTGGAGCGGCACGAGCAGGGCCTCCCACCGGCGCACCAGATGGGCGAAGCGGGGATCGTCGGCGATCAGCGCCTTGGCGCGCTTGCGCTCCTCCCCCTCCAGCGTGCCGATGACGTATTCGACCGCGAGAAGCAGCTCGGCGTCCGCGGCGCTCAGCGTTTGAGACATGCCTGGATCTCGCTGGCGCTGCGGGCGATCCAGGCCTTCACCCCCGTGATGGGAACGTCGAAATAGAGCGAGAGGGCATCCTCGCTCCACCCGTCGTAATAGGCGAGGAGCAGCACCCGCCGCCGCTCTTCCGACAGCGCGCCAAGGCAGTTGAGCAGGCGGCGCAGCTCGGGGCTGTGGCCGCCCGCGGCCAGGGGATCGGCGGCCGGGCTGTCGACCTCGAAAGGCTCCCAGGCATCCACCGCATTGGTCTCGCGCGCGAGATCGAGGGCGCAGGTGCGCACCATGGTGACCAGCCAGCCGACGGCATCGTCATCGCTGCGGTAGTGCCCGGCCTCGCGGAAGATGCGCCCGAAGGCGGTCCGCACGGCGCTCTTGGCGAGCTGCGGCCGGCGCAGGATGCGCAGCGCCATCCCGTAGAGCTTCGGGCTCGACAGGCGGTAAAGCTCCTCGAACGCGCGACGGTCGCCACTGGCGACCTTCTTGAGGAGAGCTTCGACCCGGCGGCTTGGCGTCACGGCGCTTCCATCTGCTTGCGGGTGAACGGTACCTCGTTTTGTTCTGGCTTTACTGAAATGCGGCGTTATGTCGCAGTTTCACGCCATCCCGGGCAGGACGACGCGCGCAGGCATGCGGCTCAGTAGCGGACCGGCTCGTTGGGCCGCCACGGCTGGCGCCCGCCCCGGCCGGACTTCTGCCGCGCGCCCCCCTCGGTCTTGGCGGCGCGATCCATCTCGCCGACCGCCTCGGCCAGCACCAGATCAGCTTCCGCCTCGGCCAGGGCGGCGCGAGCCTCGTCGCACTGGGTCTTGAGCTCGTCGGCCGAGCGCAGGAGGTTGTCCCGCCGGCCCCGCGCGGCGAGCGCCAGCGGCGGATAGGCGAAATGCTTGGGGTCCTTGAGGCCGGAGCGCTCCTCCTCGGCGGCGATATCGCGGTCGAGCTCGGCGGCCATGCGGTGGAATTCGGCGATCATGGTCTCGATCTGGGCGAGGCGCCGGCGCGCATCGTCGATCTGAAACCTCTTGGCACGGATCAGGGGCTCTCGCGACTTCATCACCGATCAACTCCGGCACCAGCAGGGGCGACCGCGCGCCGTCGAGGGGCCCCGCGATCCTGCCGCCAGAATGCCGGTCTCCGGTTGCCCCTTTCTTACCTTCCGGCCCTTCCTTTGGGAAAATGTGGCTGCCGCCCGGCGTGGCAACCAATCGTTTACCGCCTTCCTTAATGATGAAGCTACGGTTCTGGCGGCGCACCATGGGTGCGTCGGCAGGACGAGCGTCACGATCGGGCGCCGGGGGAGTGGTGCGACAGGAACGCGCGGAAGACTTAAGTGCTTGGAACAGAGTCAGTCTTGACTCTCATGCACAAAAGTTTTTGCGCGGACTCTTGTGGAAGAGAATCGAGTTCTGTTAACGATTCTACACACGTATCGCGAATCACCCGTCGGCCGAGCAAGCGAAAGTCGGCACCGCCGCCTTTCGGCGAGTTGCGAGGAAAGGGATTGCCATGCGCGTCTTGCTCATCGAGGACGACAGTGCGACGGCCAAAGGCATCGAGCTGATGCTGAAGACCGAGAATTTCAATATCTACACCACCGACCTCGGTGAGGAAGGCATCGACCTGGGCAAGGTCTACGAGTACGACATCATCCTGCTCGACCTGAACCTGCCCGACATGTCCGGCTTCGACGTCCTGCGCCAGCTCCGGCTCGCCAAGGTGAAGACGCCCATCCTCATCCTCTCCGGCCTCGCCAACACGGAAGACAAGGTGAAGGGCTTCGGCTTCGGCGCCGACGACTACCTCACCAAGCCCTTCCACAAGGACGAGATGGTGGCGCGCATTCACGCCATCGTGCGGCGCTCCAAGGGCCACGCCCAGTCGGTGATCCAGACCGGCGACCTGATCGTCAACCTCGACACCAAGACGGTGGAGGTGGACAACGCCCGGGTGCATCTGACCGGCAAGGAATATCAGATGCTGGAGCTGCTCTCCCTGCGCAAGGGCACCACCCTCACCAAGGAGATGTTCCTCAACCATCTCTACGGCGGCATGGACGAGCCCGAGCTGAAGATCATCGACGTCTTCATCTGCAAGCTGCGCAAGAAGCTCGCCAACGCCTCCAACGGCCGCAACTATATCGAGACCGTGTGGGGCCGCGGCTACGTGCTGCGCGAGCCCGTGCCCGGCGCCGAGAAGATCGCGGTCTGATCCCCTCCCCTTCCCTCGCATCCCTTCGAGAGTTCCGCCGCCCGCCAGCGTCGCATCGGGCGGGTGGCCCGGGCCGCCGGAGCATCGGCCGCCCGCATGGTCCGGCAGCGGTCAGTCGGTGATGCCGTCCCGGCCCTCGATCGCCATCAGGGTGGCCGTCAGAAGCGCGATCAGCCGCTCCCTGCCCTCGCTTTCCGCGAACACCTCCGACTGGGCCAGCGTCAGCGTGCGGCCCGCCTTCACCACGGCGCCGCGGGCGACGATGCGTTCGCCGGCCGCCGGCGCGACGAGGTTGATCTTGAATTCGGTGGTCAGCACGCCGCGGTCCTCGGGCATGGTGCTAAGGGCCGCATAGCCCGCCGCGGAATCGGCGATGGCGCTCACCGCTCCGGCATGGACAAATCCGTGCTGCTGCGAAACCTGCGGCCCCGGACGGAGCACGATCTCCACGCGGCCGGGCGAGACATGGCTGAGCGTCGCGCCCAGCGTGCTCATCAGCCCCTGCTTCGCAAAGCTCTCGCGAATGCGCTTTTCCACTCTGGCGGCATCGATCGTCACGCGGCGTCCTCCCCGCCACACGATGGCAGGGGCGCGCGGCGCCGGCAATGGCTCGGGCGCCGGCACTTCCTGGCCCGCATGGTGCCGCGCCTCCGGGGTGCGCGGGCTCAGACCGACGCGCCGGGCGCCGGGGGCGGCGCGTCGGCGGGCAGCTGGAGGAGGTCGCGCGGCAGCGCCCGGAGCACCTCGGCCATCTGGCGCAGCAGCCCGTCCAGCGCCGACGTCTTGCGCCAGAGCAGAGCGATGCGCCGGCTCGGACGGGAGTCGCTGAATTCCAGCAGGCGCACGCCCGCGGAAGGCGGCACCGGCTTCTTGGTCGCCAGCAGCGGCAGGAGGGTGATGCCGACCCCCGCCGCCACCATCTGGCGCAGCGTCTCGAGGCTGGTGGCGCGGAACTCGGTCTTCTCCTTCGCCCCGGCGAGCTGGCACACCTCCAGC
>JAFIHR010000265.1 GCA_017849325.1 Xanthobacter autotrophicus
CTGGGCTTCCCCGCCGGGCGCGATGCGCGGCTTCAGGCGCTGGCCCGCGGCGACGAGGGCTTCCTCCTCGGCCTCGGCTATTCCAGCCAGCGCGGCTATGCCCGCACCCATCCCTTCGTCGGCGAGCTGCGCTTCGGGCAGGTGGAGGTGAGCCTCTTCGTGGAGGAGCTGGGCTTTGCCGTTCCGCTCGGCGACGTGCTGGTCACTGAATGCCAGAGCGTCAACCAGTTCAAGGGCTCGGCCAGCGTGCCGCCGCAATTCACGAGGGGCTACGGCCTCGTGTTCGGCCAGAGCGAGCGCAAGGCCCTCGCCATGGCGCTCATGGACCGCACCCTGCGCGCCCGCGAGCTGGGCGAGGAGGTGACCGCGCCGGCGCAGGACGAGGAATTCGTCCTCTCCCACTGCGACAACGTGCAGGCCACCGGCTTCGTCGAGCACCTGAAGCTGCCGCATTACGTGGACTTCCAGGCCGAGCTGGAGCTGGTGCGCCGGCTGAGGGAGGAGCATCCGGCCAGCCGGGCGGAAGCGCCCGTCGCCTCCGCGGCCGAACCGGCCCGGGCGCCGGCGCCAACCCCGGCCCCCGCGCCCCAGCAGCCGGCCCCGCAGGAGGCCGCCGAATGAGCCCGTCCGCCCTTCCGGCCATCACCTACAACTTCGCCTATCTCGACGAGCAGACGAAGCGGATGATCCGCCGGGCCATCCTGAAGGCGATCGCCATCCCCGGCTATCAGGTGCCGTTTGCCGGCCGCGAGATGCCCATGCCCTATGGCTGGGGCACCGGCGGCGTGCAGGTCACCGCCGCCATCCTCGGCGCCGACGACGTGCTCAAGGTGATCGACCAGGGCTCGGACGACACCACCAATGCGGTGGCCATCCGCAGCTTCTTCGAGACCACGGCCGGCGTCGCCACCACCACGAAGACCAGCGCGGCGACCATCATCCAGACCCGCCACCGGGTGCCGGAGACGCCGCTCGTCGCCGGCCAGATCCTGGTCTACCAGGTGCCGATCCCCGAGCCGCTGCGCTATCTCGAGCCGCGCGAGGCGGAGACGCGGCGCCTCCACGCGCTGGCCGACTACGGCCTCATGCACGTGAAGCTCTACGAGGACATCGCCCGCCACGGCCATATCGCCACCACCTACGGCTATCCGGTTGAGGTGGAGGGGCGCTATCTGATGGACCCCTCGCCGGTGCCCAAGTTCGACAATCCCAAGCTGTCGGAAAGCCCGGCCCTGCAGCTGTTCGGGGCGGGCCGCGAGAAGCGCATCTATGCCCTGCCGCCCCACACCCGGGCGGTGCCGCTGGACTTCGAGGACCACCCCTTCGAGGTGCAGCGCTTCGCCGAGCCCTGCGCGCTGTGCGGGGCGCAGGGCGTCTATCTCGATGAAGTGATCCTCGACGATGCCGGCCGGCGCATGTTCGTGTGCTCGGACACGGACTTTTGCAGCGGGCGCCGCGCCGCCGGCCATCGCGGCGTCATGGCCGCGCCCTATGAGGAGCCGGCCGCCGACCCGGCCGCGGCCAAGGCGGGAGACGCCCCGTGAGCACACCTTTCGAGCCGAACGAGGAACAGCCGCTGCTCCAGGCCGAGGGGCTCACCCATTATTACGGCCGGCGCCTCGGATGCCGCGGCATCGACCTGGAGCTCCACGAAGGCGAGGTGCTCGCCATCGTCGGGGAATCGGGCTCGGGCAAGTCCACGCTGCTGAAACTGCTCTCCACCGAGCTTCCGCCCACCTCCGGGCAGGTCTCCTACCGCATGCGCGACGGCGCCATGCGGGATCTGGCGACGCTCTCGGAGGCCGAGCGCCGGCTGCTCCTGCGCACCGACTGGGGCTTCGTGCGCCAGCATGCGGAAGAGGGCCTGCGCATGACCGTCTCCGCCGGCGGCAATGTGGGCGAGCGGCTCATGGCCGTGGGCTGGCGGCATTTCGGCGAGATCCGCGACGAGGCCGGCGACTGGCTCGACCGGGTGGAGATCGCCCGCACCCGGATGGACGACGATCCGCGCACCTTCTCCGGCGGCATGCGCCAGCGCCTGCAGATCGCCCGCAACCTCGTCACCCGGCCGCGCCTCGTCTTCATGGACGAGCCCACCGGCGGCCTCGACGTCTCGGTGCAGGCGCGCCTCCTCGACCTCATCCGCTCGCTGGTGGCGGAGTTCGGCCTCGCCGCGGTGATCGTCACCCACGATCTTTCGGTGGCGCGGCTGCTCTCCCACCGCATCATGGTGATGAAGGAGGGCGAGGTGATCGAAGCGGGCCTGACCGACCAGGTGCTCGACGACCCCCACGCGCCCTACACCCAGCTCCTCGTCTCCTCGGTGCTCGCCGCATGACCGCCGCCCAGACCGTCCCTGCTCCCTCCGCGCCGCGGCCCGTCCTGCCCGACGCCGTGCTGCTGCAGGTCGCCGGCCTCGGCAAGAGCTTCACGCTGCACCTTCAGGGCGGCGTGCGCCTGCCGGTGGTGGCGAACGTGGCCTTCGAGCTGCGCGCCGGCGAATGCGTGGCGCTGGGCGGGCCGTCGGGGTCGGGCAAGAGCTCGATCCTCAAGATGGTCTACGGCAATTATTGCGCCGATGCCGGCTCCATCCTGGTGGCCGACGCGGGCGGGCCGGTGGAAATGGTGGGCGCCGCCCCGCGCCGGGTGCTCCGGCTGCGGCGCGAGCGCATCGGCTATGTCAGCCAGTTCCTGCGGGTGATCCCGCGCGTTCCCACCCTCGACGTGGTGGCGGAGCCGCTGCTCCTGTCCGGCACCGCGCCCGAGGAGGCGCGCCGCCGCGCGGCGGAGCTCCTTGCCCGGCTGAACCTGCCCGAACGGCTGTGGAGCCTTCCGCCCGCCACCTTTTCCGGCGGCGAGCAGCAGCGGGTCAACGTGGCGCGCGGCTTCATCGCCCCCCTGCCCCTTTTGCTGCTGGACGAGCCCACCGCCTCGCTGGACGCCGCCAACCGGCAGGTGGTGATCGAGCTCATCGCCGAGAAGAAGCGCGCCGGCTGCGGCGTGCTCGGCATCTTCCACGATGACGAGACCCGCGCGGCGGTGGCCGACCGGGTGGTGGACGTCATCCGCTTTTCGGCCTGAACCGGGAGAGGACGCAACATGAGCGAAACGGTGCTGGCCAACGCCCGGCTGGTGCTCGCGGACGAGATCGTGAGCGGCCATGTGCGGATCGTCGGCGGCCTCATCGCCGAGGTCGGCACGGGCGCGGTGCCGCCGGGCGCGAAGGACATGGAGGGGGACTACCTCCTGCCCGGCCTCGTGGAGCTGCACACCGACCATGTGGAGGGCCACCTCTCGCCCCGCCCCAAGGTGCGCTGGAACCCGTTCGCCGCCGTGCTCGCCCACGATGCCCAGGTGGCCGCCTCGGGCATCACCACGGTGTTCGACTGCCTGCGCGTCTGGCCGGACACCAAGGCCAAG
>JAFIHR010000266.1 GCA_017849325.1 Xanthobacter autotrophicus
CAGCTTCGATCACCTCAAGGCGCTCACCAACCGCTTCGCCAATGTGCTGACGGCCGCCGGCCTCGCGCGCGGCGACCGGGTGGCGGTGTTCCTGCCCCAGGCGCCGGAGACGGCCATCGCCCATCTCGCCGCCTTCAAGGCAGGCTTCATCTCCATCCCGCTGTTCACGCTGTTCGGCGACGAGGCGCTGGAATTCCGCCTCGCCAATGCGGCGGCGAAGGCCCTCGTCACCGACCTCGCGGGCCTCGCCAAGCTGGAGCGGGTGAAGGACCGGCTGCCCGACCTCGCCCATGTCTTCGTCATCGGGCCGGACCAGGGCGCGGCGGGCGCACGCTCCTTCGACCAGGTGCTGGAGGCGGCCTCCGACCGCTTTACTCCGGTGGACACCGGGCCCGACGATCCCGGCATCATCATCTTCACCTCGGGCACCACGGGGAACCCCAAGGGCGCGCTGCACGGCCACCGGGTGCTGCTCGGACACATGCCGTGCATCCAGTTCGTCCACGAGGGCATGCCGCAGCCCGGCGACCTCCACTGGACCCCTGCCGACTGGGCCTGGATCGGCGGCCTGTTCGACGTGCTGTTCCCGAGCCTTTACCTGGGCGTGCCCGTGCTCGCCTACCGGGCCAAGAAGTTCGAGCCCGATGCCGCCATGACGCTGATGGCCGACCAGGGCGTGCGCAACGTCTTCCTGCCGCCCACCGCGCTCAAGCTGCTGCGCCAGGCGGATGTGCGCCACGATGGGCTGAAGCTGCGCTCGCTGCTCACCGGCGGCGAGAGCCTGGGCGCCGAGCTCGGCGCCTTCGTGAGGGAGCGCCTCGGCGTCGAGGCCCGCGAGATCTACGGCCAGACCGAGTGCAACCTCGTGGTGGGCTCGAACTCCAGCTATTTCCCCATCCGCCCCGGCTCCATGGGCAAGGCGATCCCCGGGCACGACGTGCGCATCGTCGATGAGGACGGCCGCGAGCTGCCGGTGGGCGCGGAAGGCCAGATCGGCATCCGCCGCGGCGATCCCGTCATGATGCTGGAATATTGGAACAATCCGCAGGCCACGGCGAAGAAGTATGCCGGCGATTTCCTGCTCACCGGCGACATGGGCCGGCAGGATGAGGACGGCTATCTCTGGTACGTGAGCCGGGCCGACGATGTCATCACCTCGGCCGGCTACCGCATCGGGCCCGGGGAGATCGAGGACTGCCTGCTGAAGCACCCGGCGGTGGCCATGGCGGCGGTGGTGGGCGTGCCCGATCCCATCCGCACCGAGGCGGTGAAGGCGTGGGTGGTGCTGAAGCCCGGCACGGCGCCGTCGGACGATCTCGCCGCCGCTCTGCAGGAGCATGTGAAGGCGCAGCTCTCGGCCCACGAATATCCGCGCCACGTGGCCTTCGCCGACGCGCTGCCCATGACCGCCACGGGCAAGATCCTGCGCCGCGAGCTGCGCGCCCGCGGCTGAACCGCCGCGCCGCTCCCGCCCTTCCCGGCGTTGCTGCGCCGGGATCGGGGCGGCGGGGCCTCACTCCTTGTTGAGCGCGGCCTTCATCGCCTCGCCGAGGCCCTTGAACGACAAAGGCAGAATCACCAGCTGGCGCGAGCCCGTCTCGAACAGCATCTCGCCCGAGCCGGCGGAGGCCTTCAGCGCGGTGATGTCGTCCGGCTTCAGCTCAAGGGAAGCCACGCAGAAGGTGCCGCAGCGCTTGTAGGTGAGCGTGAAGTCGGGCCCGTCCTTCACCTTGAAGGCCACGTTGGTGGGCAGCCACACGCCGCGCGGCACCAGCACGAGCAGATAGACCGGCTTGTCCTTCTGCGCCCGCACCGACACGGAGGCGAGCACGCCCGTCTGGTCCTTGGTCTGGAGCGTCTGGGTCGCCTCGCAGATCCGGGCGTCGCCCTTGCCCTTGCAGCGCACCACCCAGTCGTCGTGCTCGGACGCGATCTCCGTCGGCACGTCGGCATCCTCGCGCCCGGACGGATCCGCGGCCGCCTTCTCGGCCGCCTGGGCGAACGCCGGCGTGTGGAAGGCCGGAACGGCCCCAACGGTGGCGAGCCCCAGCGCCGCAAGGGACAGCAGCATCGGCAGTGAGGACAGACGCGACTTTGCCATGGACCAAGCTCCTCGCCGCACCGGGACGGTGCCGATGTTCAGCAGCTCGATTGCCGAGATGGCTGTCGAGCCCGCGCACGTCGTATCCGAAGGGGCGGGAGGGAAGCAACCGGAAACACCGCGCGGCAGAGGCGAGGCATGGCGCTGGCAAGCCACCTCGGTGGAGGCCATCGCCTCCGCCGATATGCGATCAGGCCTCGCGCCGCGCCCCCGCCGGCTCACCGTCCGCTGGGCTGATCGCCGCCGGGAAAGCCGCCAACGCCGCCGTTCGGAAAGCCGCCGCCGAATCGGCCCGGCGGCATGATTCCAGGTCCTTCATTGAAGGTCGGATAGTCCCCGCCGCCCTCGCCGCCGCCCTGGTCGGGAATGATCGGGATGACGGCGTTGTCCTGGCCCTGCTGCGACGCCTGCTGGGCGATGGTGTCGGCCACGCGCTCCGATGCGGTGTTCACGTGATTGCAGGTGGCGGCCGCGAGATCGAAGGTGGTCTGGCCCTGCGCCGGCGGCGTGCAGGGATGGCTCGCCGCCTGATCGAGGCCGGTGACGTCGGGCGTCGGCTCGGGGCGTCCGCCGTTCTGCCGGCCCTGGCTGCGCAGCTCGGAGACGAGATTGTCCATCTCGCCCTGGGGCACGCGGTTCGGCCCCTGAATGCCCTCGCGTCCGACGGTCACCATGAAGCCCGGACGGCGCACGATGACGCTCTCGCCGGCGAGGTCCGTCACCGTCATGGTGCCGAACTGGAGGATGGCGCGGGTTTGCCCGCCGCGGTGGGTGACGGAGGCCACCGCGCCGCGGATGCCCACCGTCGCCACCGGCGTCTTCACCTCGGCGCCGCCGGTGTGGCTGGCATTGCCGCCGACGAAGCGCATGGCGCCCTTGGAGAGCGACACCGCCATCGACCCCGCCTTGGTGCTCGGATCGTAGACGAACTTGTCGATCACCAGGCTGGAGCTCGGGCCGATGCTGAGCGTGGTCTTGTCCACGAAGACCACCTGCACGCTGCCGGTGTCGCTGGTGGAGATGCGCTCGTTGTGGATGATGCGCGAGCCGAGCTGGAGCACCCGCGCGCCGTCGCCCGTCGAGCGGGGATTGACGGCGGCGGCGGTGCCCACCGCCTGCTGCGCCGATGCCGCGCCCGGCAGCGCCAGGAGCGCCAGGGAGGCCGCGAGGGCAAGCGCCGGGCGGCGCGCGGAAGAGGTGCGAAGGGTCATGTCCATTCCTCCTCAGAACCGCACGTTCGGGCCGACGGAGACGCTGAAATTGTCGAAGTCGTAATTGGGCAGGCTGGAGGTGGACCAGCTGTACTGCACCTGCGTCAGCAGCCCGACCTGCCCGTAGACCGGCATGTCGAGGGCGAGGCCGACGCGATACTGGTCGTCGTTGCGCGCCGTGGCGAGCGAGATGAACGGGTTCGCCGCGTCATACTCGTAGTTGGAATAGCCAGCGCTCGGGATCGCTACCCAGCGGCGCACGCCCCAAAGGCCCTGGAACTCGATGGGCAGCGCCACGTCCACGGCGAAATTGGTGTAGGAATACCAAGGCAGCTCGCCGTCGGCATTGTTGTAGGCGACGCGCGCACGCCAGCGGGTGGAGTCGCTGATGGTGCCCGAGAAGTTGGCGCCCAGGGTCCACATGCCGCCGCTCTGGAAGGCGGAGGTGGGATATTCCGGCGTGTCCTGATAGTCGCGCTGGCGGAACTCGGCGAAGGGCTCGGCTGCGAACCACCCGGCGAAGGGCAGATAGACCGAGGCGCCGGCGCCGTAGGTGCCGAGATAGCCGTCGCCGCCCAGCGCCACGCCGCCCGCGAGCAGATAGCCGCGCACCGAGGAGCCCGGCAGGGCGTCGGGCATCAGGGCAAGGCGCGGGCCCGTATTGGCCTCCACGAAGCCGAGATTGAGCCGCTGAATCTCGAACTGCTGCGAGTAATAGAGGTTGAGGTTGCTCTCCCAGACGTCGCCGCGCTGGTTCTGGAAATCGTAGACATGGCGCACGGTGGCGAGAGCGAAGGCGTTGCCGTCGGACTGCGAGGTGTAGCTCGGCGGCAGCAGCGCGGCCACGTCATCGCCCACCACGATGCGGCTCGACGGCCCGTAGGTGGCGTTGGACTGGTAGCGCAGGCCCATCTGGCCATAGATCGACCACTGGTTCACGCTCAGGCGCCGGTCGATCTCCACCAGATAGGCGGAGACGTTCTGCTGCTCGGCCACCGTCAGCGCCGCATTGTTGTCGATGGCGCCGAAATAGGTCCGGGCCGTCTCGTAGGAGCCGAGACGGTAATAAAGCCGCGCCAGCTCCAGCTTCACCCGCACGAGGCGCGGATCGTAGAAGAGGATGCGCTCATAGACGCCGATGGCCGCCTCGTAATCGCCCACCTTCACCGCGCGGTTGGCCAGGCGGAAGGCGAGCTCCACGTCGGCGGGCCGCGCCATGCTCTCATGGAACAGGGCATTGAACTCGGGGTCGTCGTCGGCGCGCAGCGCGGCCTGCTGGGCCTGCGCCAGGCTGCAGGACAGCCCCAGCGCCAGAAGCGCCGCGCCGGCCATCCGCGCCGCGCCCCGCGCGCGCCGGTTCCCGGAGACCGGGGGCCGGCCGGGCCGGAGGGCCTCCGCCTGCGCCGCGTCGATCTGGGAACCGTTCAGTCGCAAATCTGCTGTCATTATCGTGCCCGCATTTCCCGCCGCCCCCGGCACGGATCTGATGACCTGAGATGTTCCGATTACCATCTCCCGGCCGGCGCCCCGAACGGAAACTTGCGCGATTTCCTTGCAGGAAAACGGTTTCCGGGCACACGCAGCTTTTTTGCCACAATGAGGCGGGCCAGGTTGTAGGACCCTACCGTCGGCCCGGAGCCGGCCCACCGGCCGCGCCACCGTCGGCCTGCACCCGCCCGGCCGGAGCGGCGGACGGCGCGGCTTTGGGCGCCGCCGCGACGGCCGCGAGCACCGCGTCGGCGAGGGAGGCGCCGAGGCAGGCATAGCCGGCATCGCTCATATGGAAGCGGTCCCAGGAAAGGGAGGCGGCGAAGCCCTGGGGATCCTCTATCGCCCAGCGCCTCATCATGGCGTAGCGCGACAGGAGAGGCGTGCCGCGCGCCGCGGCGGCGCTGTCCACCGCGCCGACGAACTCCTCATAACGGGTGCTTTCCCGGGCCGCCGGAAAGTATTGCTGGTCCACCAGAATCACCGGGACGCCGGCGGCAGAGGCGGCGTCGAGCCCCTCCCCCACCAGCTTGCTGAGCCGGTCCGGACGGCCGCCGAACAGCACGTCGTTGGTGCCCACCTGCCACACCACGAGCTGCGGCTTCTCCGCCTGCGCGAGGAAGGCGGTGAGGCGCTTCAGGGTGGCGGGGCCGGTCTCGCCGGAGACGCCAGCGTTGATCACCTCCACCGTCCCCTCCCCCCAGGCCTCGACGAGCCGGTGGGCGAGGACGGCGGGAAAGCTGGTGGTCCGGCGGTCGGAGGCGCCGACCCCGGCGGTGCTGGAGGAGCCGATGGTAAGGATGGTGACGATCCGCCCCGCGGCGCGCGCGGCGCCCATGGCCTCAAGCACGGGAGCGGGCGTCGGCCCCTCGGAAGGCGGGCACGCGGCCGAGGCACCCGCGTTCAATACCGGCGCGAGGAGCGCCGCGACCGCACAGGCGCGCAGGGCGCGGCCGGCGCGGCGGAGCGCTCCTCCAGGCCATACGGGCGGTCCTGCATCGGCGCGCCGACCGCAGGTCCGTCCGGAGGGGTGCTTCTCAAGGCCGATCATCGGAAAACGTCCCGACGCGGGCGTCGGCCGTCCCGCTCACGCGCCCTGCGGCAGGGCCGATTCGTCGGCCGGCGTGATGGCGACCGACTCGCCGCAGCCGCAGGAGGCCGTCTGGTTGGGATTGTTGAACACGAACTGGGAGGACATCTTGTCCACCTTGAAGTCCATCTCGGTGCCGATGAGGAACATCACCGCCTTGGGGTCGATGACGACCTTGACGCCCTTGTCCTCCACCACCTCGTCGAAGGGGCCGATCTCGCTGGCATATTCCATGGTGTAGGACATGCCGGCGCAGCCGCCGTTGGTGACACCCACGCGCACCGCCGCAACCTGCTCCTCGGACTGGGCGATGACCTCGCGGATGCGCTCCGCCGCCGCATCGGTGATGCGCATCAGCTGCGGACGCACGCGAACCGGCTTCGCCGTGCCAGCTTCTGTGCTCATGATCTCTGCCTCCTTGCCGCGCCCATCGGGCAGACGGCCAACGTTACCTCTAAGATGGGCGATGCGGCGGCGCTCCACAAGGCATCGCCCGCACCGTGTTCACGCTGCCCGCCACCGGGGCACCGCCGACGCCTCGCCGAGGCGCGCTGTGGCGCCCAAGCGGGCACCGGGTCAGTAGTTTGCCCACAGACCGGGCGTCGCAATCTCCGCCAGATTGCCGTCCGGGTCGCGGAAATACAGGCTGGTGGCCCCCCGCGGCCAATGCACCTCGCCCTCGATGGCGACCGCGTGGGCCGCCAGATGGGCGCGCCACGCCTCCAGGTCCTCGGCCGCGATGGTGAAGGCGAAATGCAGCCGGCCGGCCCCGTCGTGAGCCGGGATGGTGCCGCCGAAGGGCAGATGCAGCGGCGCATCGGCGGTGCCGCGCTTGAAGAGCAGCAGAACCGTGCCGTCGAGCGGATAGGCGATGAAGCGGTCGTCCGCGAGCATGGGGCGAAGGCCCATCACACCTTCATAGAACGTCGCCGCCCGCCTGAGGTCGTCCACATAAAGGCCGGTCTCCAGCATCCGGCCCAGCGGCGGCGCGCCCGAGGCCGCCTCCGGGCGGACGGATGCCGCAGGTCGGGACGGGGCGATGGCCATGGCGCCCTCCTCATGCGGTCCGCGGGGCGCTCACCACAGGTTGAGTGTGGCGCGGGCCTCGTCGGACATGCGGCCCTGATCCCAGGGGGGATCGAAGGTCACCGAAACGGTGGCGCCGGAGACCCCCGGCACCGTGTTGAGCGCGGCCTCCACATCGCCGGGCAGCACTGCGGCCGCCGGGCAATTGGGGGTGGTGAGGGTCATCTCCACGGCCACGGAGCGGTCGTCGGCGATGTCCACCTTGTAGATGAGGCCCAGCTCGTAGATGTCCACCGGGATCTCGGGATCGAACACCGTCTTCAGCGCGCCG
>JAFIHR010000267.1 GCA_017849325.1 Xanthobacter autotrophicus
ACGCCTCGATGGTGCCGATGATGGCCGCCTCCTCCAGCGACCGCAGATCGGTGGAGGGCAGCACGCCCGCCGGCCCCGCCCCGGCCGACAGTGCGGACGGCGGCAGCCGCAGCCCGCCGACGGGGATGTCCGCCGCGCCGCGGGTCATCTCGGCCGGCAGATCCGGCGCATCCACCACCCCGCCTTCGGTCATGGCGACCAGCATGTCGGCCACGTTGCGCAGCTCGCGCACGTTGCCCGGCCAGCAATAGGCCTTGAGCCCCTCCATCGCCGCGGCGGTGAAGCGCGGCGCCGGCCGGCCGAGCCGGCGCGCGGCGGCGGCGCAGAAATGCTCCATCAGCAGCACCACGTCGTCGCCCCGCTCGCGCAGCGGCGGGATGCGCAGGCGCAAGGCGGCGATGCGGTAGAACAGGTCCTTGCGGAAGGTGCCCGCCGCCACCTCCTGGCCGAGGTCGCGGTTGGTCATGGAGACGAGCCGCAAATCGACGCGCCGGGCGGCATGGCTGCCCACCCGGTAGACCACGCCGTCCTCCAGGACCCTGAGCAGGTAGGATTGCAGGTCGAGGGGCATCTCGCCGATCTCGTCGAGGCAGAGCAGCCCGCCGTCCGCCGCTTCCACCTTGCCCGGCCGGCCGGCGGTGTCGGCGCCGGTGAAGGCACCCTTCTCGTAGCCGAAGATCTCGCTGGCGATGAGCTCGCGGGGCAGGCCACCGCAATTGACCGGCACGAACGGGCCCGGCGGCACGCGGGCGCCGTGGATGGCGCGGGCGAACAATTCCTTGCCCACCCCGGTCTCGCCCTCCAGCAGCACGGGCATGCCGCTGTCCGCCATGCGCCGCGCCTTCTCGCGCACCTCGCACATGACCAGGCTCTCGCCGATGATGGCCTCGAACCGGAAGGGCTCGGCCGCCCCGCGCCCCTCCTCCCGCAGCGGCGCCGCGGCGGGCCGCAGGCGCCGGGCGGGGTGCAGCACCACCACGCCGCCGATCTCCTCGCCGTCCTCGGTGACGATCTCCAGGCTCGCCCCCGGCAGCAGCTCCGACAGCTTCGCCGCCCAGCTCTTGGGATCGGCATCGCGCAGCGGCACCACCCGCCCGTCGTCGAGCATGGCCCGGTTGCGCCGCTGGATCTCCTTGAGCGCCTGGTCGGTGGAATAGATCAGCGCGCCCGAGCGGGCGAAGGCGATGATCTCCTCCGACAGCCACAGCGAGCGCTTGGAGAGGAAATGGCGCAGCACGCGGTCGTGCTCCAGCGCGATGCGCCGGCCGAGGGTGGCCTCGATCTGGTGGGCGAGGGCCGCCGCATGGGCGAGATTCTGCGGGTTGAAGGTGTCGGTGGAGCCGGAGATATCCACCGCGCCAAGCACCGTGCCCTCGGTGGGATGGAGCACCGGCGCGGCGGCGCAGGTCCAGCGCTTGACGGCGGCGCAGAAGTGCTCGGCGGCATGGATCTGCACCGGGCGGCCGGTGACGAGGGCGGCGCCGATGGCGTTGGTGCCGATCTCCGCCTCGCGCCAGATGCCGCCGCGCTGCAGGCGCACCTCCTGGCCGGTGTCCACGGCCCGGGCGTCGCCCTCGGTCTCCAGGATGGTGCCCTCGGGATCGGTGAGGATGAGCATGGAGTTGGAGTCGGCCAACAGGCCGCGGGCCTCCTCCATGGCCGGGCGGGCGGCGCCGAGCAGGCGCATGTTCTGCTGGCGCCTGCGGAACAGCTCGGCCTCGCTCACCAGCGGCGCCTCGGCGCAGGTCACCGCGATGCGGTGCGCGCGGGAGCGCTGCCACGAGGCGATCACCGCCGGGCGCACCACCGGGGAGGCGGTGCCGTCCAGGTGGAAGGCTTCCCAGGCACGCTCAAGTTCGCACGATCTCACCGGCACTGCCCTCCGGGCCGGGCGGCGCAGCGTTCCCACCGGTCGCGTCGCGAAGGGGCGCGCGGAGGCTGCGATGCCTTAGCCGTTGGCCATTGCGTGGGGCCCGATGCGCCGGCGGCGCCGAGGGTGGGTCCGGGCGCGTGAGGCGCTCCGGCCGCGGCCCGTGCGATGGCGGTTCACTCCCAAAAATGTCGAATTCTGTGCGCCGAGCGCCGATCGACTTTCATGAAAAGATACGCCGAAATTCTAGGCGGAAACAAGTGCATCCTGCGCCGCCGCCTGTAGTTGCGCTGTATCGCTTCGCCTCCGGACAACAAGTGTCCGACTTCCGGACAGTCACGGAATCGGGCCCCGTCCTGACGCAGTGCGGCAAGACATTGATATAACGCCATCCGACCCGAAAATCGCCGGATGGCACGCCATCTGCCCCTCTTCCAGCGCGAACCGGCCCCCGCCCGAACGCCGGTCACAAAGGGAGGACAGACACGTGAACGTGCCCCTGGGAAACCTGCGCAACGTCCAGGTGCTCGGCATCGATGCCGGCGGCACCATGACGGACACCTTCTTCGTGGATCATGATGGCGACTTCGTTGTCGGCAAGGCGCAATCCACGCCCCAGAACGAGGCGCTCGGCCTCATCGCCTCGTCCGAGGACGGCCTCGCCAACTGGGGCATGTCGCTCCACGACGCCCTCGGCCAGCTTCAGACCGGCGTCTATTCCGGCACCGCCATGCTCAACCGCGTGGTGCAGCGCAAGGGCCTGAAATGCGGCCTCATCGTCAACCGCGGCATGGAGGATTTCCACCGCATGGGCCGCGCGGTGCAGAGCCACCTCGGCTACGCCTATGAGGACCGCATCCACCTCAACACCCACCGCTACGACCCGCCGCTGGTGCCGCGCCATCTCACGCGCGGCGTGGTGGAGCGCACCGACATGATGGGCACGGCGGTGATCCCGCTGCGCGAGGACACCGCCCGCGAAGCCGCCCGCGACCTGATCGCAGCGGACGTGGAAGGCATCGTCATCTCGCTGATGCACTCCTACAAGAACTCCACCAACGAGCGCCGGGTGCGCGACATCGTGATCGAGGAAGTCGCGAAGAGCGGCAAGAACATCCCCATCTTCGCCTCCGCCGATTACTATCCGGTGCGCAAGGAAAGCCACCGCACCAACACCACCATCCTCGAAGGCTACGCCGCCGAACCCTCCCGGCAGACGCTGAACAAGATCTCCGAGGCCTTCAAGGAGCGCGGCACCAAGTTCGACTTCCGCGTGATGGCGACCCATGGTGGCACCATCTCCTGGAAGGCGAAGGAACTGGCGCGCACCATCGTCTCCGGCCCGATCGGCGGGGTGATCGGCGCGAAATATCTCGGCGAGGTGCTGGGCTACAAGAACATCGCCTGCTCGGACATCGGCGGCACCTCGTTCGACGTGGCGCTGATCACCCAGGGCGAGATGACCATCAAGAACGATCCGGACATGGCCCGCCTCGTTCTCTCCCTGCCGCTGGTGGCGATGGATTCGGTGGGCGCGGGCGCCGGCTCCTTCATCCGCCTCGATCCCTACACCAAGGCGATCAAGCTCGGCCCGGACTCGGCCGGCTACCGGGTGGGCGTGTGCTGGAAGGAGAGCGGCATCGAGACGGTGACCATCTCCGACTGCCACATGGTGCTCGGCTATCTCAACCCCGACAACTTCCTCGGCGGCGCGGTGAAGCTCGACCGCCAGCGCTCGGTGGACGCCATCAAGACCCAGGTCGCCGATCCGCTGGGCCTCTCGGTGGAGGATGCCGCCGCCGGCGTCATCGAGCTGCTGGACAGCGACCTGCGCGACTATCTGCGCTCGATGATCTCGGGCAAGGGCTACTCGCCGGCGAGCTTCGTGTGCTTCTCCTACGGCGGCGCCGGGCCGGTGCACACCTATGGCTACACCGAGGGCCTCGGCTTCGAGGACGTGATCGTGCCGGCCTGGGCCGCCGGCTTCTCCGCCTTCGGCTGCGCGGCGGCGGACTTCGAGTATCGCTACGACAAGTCCCTCGACATCAACATGCCCCCGGACGCCCCGGAGGCCGACAAGGTGAAATCCGCTCAGACCCTCCAGAGCGCCTGGGAGGAGCTGACCAAGAACGTGCTGGAGGAGTTCAAGCTCAACGGCTACGCCCCCGAGCAGGTGAAGCTCCAGCCCGGCTATCGCATGCAGTACCGCGGCCAGCTCAACGACCTTGAGATCGAATCCCCGATCGCCTCGGCCGGCACCGCGGCGGACTGGGACCTGCTCACCGACGCCTTCAACGCCACCTACGGCCGGGTCTATGCCGCCTCGGCCCGCTCGCCCGAGCTCGGCTATTCGGTCACCGGCGCCATCATGCGCGGCATGGTGCCGATCCCCAAGCCGAAGATCCCGAAGGAGCCCGAGGAAGACGCCACCCCGCCGGAGGAGGCGAAGACCGGCACCCGCAAGTTCTACCGCAAGAAGAAGTGGGTGGATGCGCAGCTCTACAAGATGGAGGCGCTGCGTCCCGGCAACCGGGTGATGGGCCCCGCCATCATCGAATCCGACGCCACCACCTTCGTGGTGCCCGACGGCTTCGAGACCTGGCTCGACGGCCACCGCCTGTTCCACCTGCGCGAGGTCTGAGACCCGCCACGCACCGACGGGGCGCGCCGCAGCGTCCCGGCCGGCCCCGCGGCCGGTCGGAAGGCCCGGCGAAAGCCCTCCCATCCGAGGAAGCAACCCAAGGGATTTCAACCATGAACGTCAACGTCAATCAGAGCGCCCTCGCCGGTGCCGCCCGCGGCGTCGTGCGCGGCGGCGAGACCCTGAAAGAGCATCGCGACCGCCTCATGGCGGCCACCAAGCGCACCGGCCGCTATGCGGGGCTGGAGCGGCTGGAGCTGCGCGAGAGCGAGCCCATCCTCTACAACAAGCTGTTCTCCCGCCTGCGCGCCGGCGTGGTGGATGCCCGCGAGACCGCGAAGAAGATCGCCGCCTCGCCCATCGTGGAGCAGGAGGGCGAGCTCTGCTTCACCCTCTACAATGCGGCCGGCGACAGCCTGCTCACCTCCACCGGCATCATCATCCACGTGGGCACCATGGGCGCCGCGATCAAATACATGATCGAGAACGATTGGGAGACCAATCCCGGCGTCGCCGACAAGGACATCTTCTGCAACAACGATTCCCTCATCGGCAACGTGCACCCCTGCGACATCCACACCATCGTGCCCATCTTCTGGGAAGGCGAGCTGATCGGCTGGGTGGGCGGCGTGACCCACGTGATCGACACCGGCGCGGTGGGTCCGGGCTCCATGGCCACGGGGCAGGTGCAGCGCTTCGGCGACGGCTATTCCGTCACCTGCCGCAAGGTCGGCGCCAACGACGAACTGTTCCGCGACTGGCTGCACGAGAGCCAGCGCATGGTGCGCACCACCCGCTACTGGATGCTCGACGAGCGCACCCGCGTCGCCGGCTGCCACATGATCCGCAAGCTGGTGGAAGAGGTGGTCGCCGAGGAAGGCATCGAGGCCTACTGGAAGTTCGCCTACGAGGCGGTGGAGCACGGCCGGCTCGGCCTTCAAGCCCGCATCAAGGCCATGACCATCCCCGGCACCTACCGGCAGGTGGGCTTCGTGGACGTGCCCTACTCCCACGAGGACGTGCGCGTTCCCTCCGACTTCGCCAAGCTCGACACCATCATGCACGCGCCCTGCGAGATGACCATCCGCAAGGACGGCACGTGGCGGCTCGACTTCGAGGGGGCGAGCCGCTGGGGCTGGCACACCTACAATGCCCACCAGGTGAGCTTCACCTCGGGCATCTGGGTGATGATGACCCAGACCCTCATCCCCACCGAGATGATCAACGACGGCGCCGCCTACGGCACCGAGTTCCGCCTGCCCAAGGGCACCTGGATGAACCCGGACGACCGGCGCGTCGCCTTCTCCTATAGCTGGCACTTCCTGGTCTCGGCCTGGACGGCGCTGTGGCGGGGCCTGTCGCGCTCCTATTTCGGCCGCGGCTATCTGGAGGAGGTGAACGCCGGCAACGCCAACACCTCCAACTGGCTGCAGGGCGGCGGCTTCAACCAGTATGACGAGATCCACGCGGTGAACTCGTTCGAGTGCGCCGCCAACGGCACCGGCGCCACCGCGGTGCAGGACGGCCTCTCCCACGCCGCGGCCATCTGGAATCCGGAAGGCGACATGGGCGACATGGAGATCTGGGAACTGGCCGAGCCGCTGATCTATCTCGGCCGGCAAATCAAGGCCTCCTCGGGCGGCTCCGGCAAGTATCGCGGCGGCTGCGGCTTCGAGAGCCTGCGTCTGGTCTGGAACGCCAAGGACTGGACCATGTTCTTCATGGGCAACGGCCACATCTCCTCCGACTGGGGACTGATGGGCGGCTATCCCGCCGCTTCCGGCTATCGCTTCGCCGCCCACAAGACCGGGCTGAAGGAGCTGATCGCCTCCGGCGCGGAGATCCCGCTCGGCGGCGACGTGGACCCGGAGAACCCCACCTGGGACGCGATGCTGCCCGATGCGCTCATCAAGCGCGACAAGCAGGCCATCACCACCGAGGAGATGTTCGCCGACTACGACCTCTACCTCAACACCATGCGCGGCGGGCCCGGCTTCGGCGACCCGCTGGACCGCGAGCCGCAGGCCGTGGCCGATGACCTCAACGGCGGATACATCCTTGAGCGCTTCGCCGGCGACGTCTACGGCGTGGTGGTGAAGAAGGGCAAGGACGGCCTCTACGGGGTGGACACCCCCGCCACCGAGGCGGCCCGCGCCCAGATGCGCCGCGACCGCATCGCCAAGTCGGTGCCCACCGCCGACTGGCTGAAGGGCGAGCGCGAGAAGGTCCTCGCCAAGGACGCGGCGAGCCAGGTGAAGCAGATGTTCGCCGCCTCCTTCAAGCTCGGGCCGAAGTTCGAGCAGCAGTTCCGCAGCTTCTGGGAGCTGCCCGAGAGCTGGGTGCTGACCGAGGAGGAGATCGGCGTGCCCACCTACGGCTCGCGCTACTCCATGGACCTTTCCGAACTGCCGGACGTGCACACCGTGCAGCTGGTCGAGGAATGAGCGTCCCCTAGGCCTCCACCGGGGCCTCGACTGGGCGGCGGCACCCCTCCGCCGCCCCTTTTTCTCACCCGTGAACCAGAACCATCCGGAGGAACGTCCATGGCCTACACCCGCACCAAGATCGTCGATCTCGTCGAAGGCAAGATCGATCCCGACACGCTGCACCAGATGCTCTCCACCCCGAAGGACCCGGAGCGCTTCGAAACCTATGTGGAGATCCTGCAGGAACGGGTGCCGTGGGATGACAGGATCATCCTGCCGCTCGGTCCCAAGCTCTATATCGTGCAGCAGAAGGTCTCGAAGAAGTGGACCGTGCGCTGCGAATGCGGCCATGACTTCTGCAGCTGGAAGGAGAACTGGAAGCTCCACGCGCGCATCCACGTGCGCGACACGGCGCAGAAGATGGAGGAGATCTATCCCCGCCTGATGGCGCCGACCACCAGCTGGCAGGTGATCCGCGAGTATTTCTGCGGCGAATGCGGCACCTTGCACGACGTGGAGGCGCCCACCCCATGGTATCCGGTGATCCGCGATTTCGAGCCGGATATCGACGCCTTCTATTCGGAATGGCTCGGCCTTCCCGTGCCGGAGCGCGCCGACGCCTGAGGAACGCCCTTCCGGTGGCGGCCGCGGCGCCGCCACCGGATCGCGCCGCCACGGCCGGCGCCCTCGTCCTTCCTCTTCACGGCTGATGCGCCATGGCGCCGAACACTTCGAACACGAAGTCTTCCAATCGTCTCCAGCAAGGTTAAGCTTGCCGCGGAGCCAAGGCATCTTCCTGGCGGCAAGATAGAACCGCCGATAACAACAAGCCCGTGCCGGGCGGCTCCACGCTAGGTGGAGGAAACCCCATGGACGATCTGTCTCGCCGCGCGATGCTGGCCCTGAGCGCGGTCGGCGGCGCCGCCCTCGCATCCAGTGGCGCCGGAGCCGCCTCGTTCGGCAATCCCGATGAGCCGCCCCAGGGCGCCATCAAC
Organism: Xanthobacter autotrophicus; assembly: GCA_017849325.1. Taxonomy (GTDB): domain Bacteria; phylum Pseudomonadota; class Alphaproteobacteria; order Rhizobiales; family Xanthobacteraceae; genus Xanthobacter; species Xanthobacter autotrophicus_B. Next base: position 7,933 of record JAFIHR010000267.1, read on the forward strand.
TCGACCCCGGCGGCCCTTGCCGATCCCGGCCCGCAGAACCCCGCGCTCGCCGGCCAGCTGCCCTCGTTCCAGAGCCCGCCGGCCACCGACGTCGGCTCCATGCCGATGCTCTGGTCCTCATTCAACATCATGCCGAAGCGCATCCAGGCGGGCGGCTGGGGCCGGCAGGTGACCATCGCCGAATTCCCCGCCGCCAAGGAGGTCTCGGGTGTCGACATGCGCCTCGGCCCGGGCGGCATCCGCGAATTGCACTGGCACCTCGCCAACGAATGGGGGCTCGTCACCAGCGGCCGCTGCCGCGTCACCCTGCTCGACCAGGAAGGCCGCGCCTATGTGCAGGACGTGGGGCCGGGCGAGCTGTGGTTCTTCCCCGCCGGCTGCCCCCATGCGCTGCAGGGCCTCGGCCCGGAGGGCTGCGAGTTCCTCCTCGTGTTCGACGATGCCCACCAGTCGGAATTCAGCACTCTGCTGCTCACCGACTGGATCGCCCACACCCCGCCGGAGATCCTGGCGCAGAATTTCGGCGTGCCGGCCGACACCTTCAAGACCATCCCGCTGCACGACCTGTGGATCTTCCAGGGCAAGGAGGCCGGCCCGCTCGCCCAGGCCCAGGCGGCGGTGGCCTCCGGAGGAACGCCGCCCCAGCCCTTCACCTTCTCCCTCGTCGGCACCAAGCCGGTGAAGGAGAACGAGGCCGGCACCATCCACCTCGCCGACAGCCGCAACTTCAAGGCCTCCACCACCATCGCCGCGGCCCTGGAGACCATCAAGCCGGGAGCGCTCCGGCGCCTGCACTGGCATCCCAATGCGGACGAATGGCAGTATTGGATGAAAGGCCGCGGCCGCATGACCGTGTTCGACGCCGGACCCCGGGCCACCACCTTCGATTTCGGCCCCGGCGACGTGGGTGTCGCGCCGCGCAACCAGGGCCATTACATCCTCAACACGGGAGATGAGGACCTCGTGGTCCTGGTGATCTTCAAGGCCCCGGAATATCAGGAGGTCGACCTCTCCAACTGGCTGACCCACACGCCGCCCGAGCTGGTGGCGCAGCATCTCAACATCGATCCCGCCATCATCGCCCGCTTCCCGAAGGACAAGGTGGGGATCCAGCCGGCGTGAGGCCGCTCCGCCCGCCGGCAACCGCGGCGGGCGCCCGGCTCAGGCGCCGAGACCGCCCGCCTGCTCGATGAAGCGGGCCACCACCTCCACCCCCGCGCCGTTGCGGATGGCGCTGAACACATAGGGCCGGCCCGCCCGCATGCGGATGGTGTCGGCCTCCATCACCGCGAGGTCGGCGCCCACCATGGGGGCGAGATCGGTCTTGTTCACCACCAGAAGGTCGGAGCGGGTGATGCCCGGCCCGCCCTTGCGCGGGATCTTCTCGCCGCCGGCCACGTCGATCACATAGATGGTGATGTCCGCCAGCTCCGGCGAGAAGGTGGCGGCGAGGTTGTCGCCGCCGGACTCGATCAGGATCACGTCGAGATCGGGGAATTTCGCCCGCATGTCCGCCACCGCCCGCAGATTGATGGAGGCATCCTCGCGGATGGCGGTGTGCGGGCAGCCGCCGGTCTCCACCCCGAGGATGCGTTCCGGCGGCAGCGCCCCGGCCACGGTGAGCAGGCGCGCATCTTCCTTGGTGTAGATGTCGTTGGTGATGGCGCAGACCTCGTAGCGGTCGCGGAAGGTCTTGCACAGCGCCTCCATGAGCGCGGTCTTGCCCGAGCCCACGGGGCCGCCGATGCCGACGCGCAAGGGGGATTTGGGTGCGCTCATGAGCGGAACAGCCTCGTATATTGGGTTTCGTGGCGGAAGCTGCCGAGATCGGCGCGGAAGGTGGCGCTGCCGATGTCGTCGAGGGTGAGGCCCGGCACCCCGGCGGCCAGCGCCCGCGCCAGCGGGGCCAGCGCCGCCACCACCTTGGTGCCCGCCGTCTGGCCGATGGGCGCGAGCCGAACCGCCGCCGAAACGAGATTCTGCGCCAGCGCCAGCAGGAAGGCTTCCAGCGTGGGGGCGAGCGGCAGCGCGTGGGCCGCCGCGGCAAGGCCGAGCGCGACCGGATAGGCCACCTCGCCGTCGAGGTGCGCGGCATGCTCCGCCAGCCGCGGCGCCGGCCAGGCGGCGGTGACCGCATCGAGAAAGGACCGCCCCTGCTGGCAGGTCTCCAGCCGCAGCTCGGCCGAGGGCGCAAGGGCGAGGGCGAGGGCGTTCACCTCCCCGAGGGCGGCACCGTCGCCGGCCGCGACGGCGCGCCAGGCGTGGGCGAGCAGGATCGCATCGGAACGGGCAAAGCCGTGCGTGAAGAGATCGCCGAGCCAGTCCTGAACCTGCTCGGGGGTGGCGACATCGCCCGCCTCCACCGCCCATTCGAGGGCATGGGAATAAGCGTAGGCCCCCACGGGAAAGCTCGGCGACAGCCAGGCGAACAGGGGCAGCAGCCCGGCCGGCGCGGCGGCATCTTGCGGCCCGTCGGCAGCCGGCGCCGGCCGGTCCTCGGCCGGGTCAACGGTTGCCGGGATCGCGAGCAAGCGTTCGTCAGCCATGGGGATGGGGCGCCGCGCCGTGGGCCGGGGCGTCATCGGCCTCGGCGGCACGTCCATGGGCGGACGCCGGCGCACGGCCATGATCATGCCCGGCGCAGCCCGGGCCATGGACGTGCCCGGCCTCGC
>JAFIHR010000268.1 GCA_017849325.1 Xanthobacter autotrophicus
CATGGCCCTCGCCAACCGCCCGCGCCTCCTGCTGATGGACGAGCCCACCGCCGGCATGGCGGCGGGCGAGCGGGGCGCGCTGATGGACCTGGTCTCGGCGGCGGCGCGGGAGGAGGGCATCGGCGTGCTTTTCACCGAGCACGATCTCGATGCGGTGTTCGCCCACGCCGACCGCATCCTCGTGCTCGACCGCGGGGCGCTCATCGCCGAAGGCCCGCCCGCCGCCGTGCGCGCCGACGCGAAGGTGCGCGCGGTCTATTTGGGCGAGGAGGCGGCGCCATGAGCGGGCCGCAGCCGGCGCTCGCGGTGGAAGGGCTCGACGCCTTCTACGGCGCGGCGCAGATCCTCTTCCAGGTGAGCCTCGAGGTGCCGGCCGGCGCGGTCGTGGCGCTGGTGGGCCGCAACGGCGCGGGCAAGTCCACCACGCTCAAGGCCATCCTCGGGGAGGTCGCGGCGCGCGGCCGGATCCGCCTCGACGGCGCCGATGTGGCGCGCCGCCCGGTGTACGAGCGGGTGGCGCTGGGGCTCGGCTATGTGCCCGAGGACCGGCGCATCTTCACCGACCTCACGGTGATGGAGAATCTGGAGGTGGGCCGCCGCCCCGCCCGCGCCGGCCGGGAGCCCTTCACGCCCGAGCGGCTGTTCGCCCTGTTCCCCAATCTCGCGGAGATGCGCGCCCGCCGGGGCCGGCAGATGAGCGGCGGCGAGCAGCAGATGCTGGCCATCGCCCGCACCCTGATGGGCAATCCCTCCCTGCTGCTGCTGGACGAGCCGTCGGAGGGCCTGGCGCCGCGCATCGTCGCGGACCTCGCGGCGGTGCTGGCGCAGCTCAAGGCCGAGGGGCTGTCGATCCTGCTCAGCGAGCAGAACGTGCGCTTCGCCCGGCATCTCGCCGATACCGTGGTGGTGCTGGAGAAGGGGCGGGTCCGGTTTGCCGGAGGCCTCGCGGATTTCGATGCGGGCCCCGACGGCGCCGCCGGCTATCTCGGACTTTAGCGCGGTCCGTTCGTCGGGCCTTTCGCCGGAAGGGCGCGGCGGCGCCTACCCCTCGCCGCGCGGCAGGATGACCGCGATGCGCGCGCCGCCGCCCGGCCGGTCGCCGATGACGATCCGCCCCTTATGGGCCTCCACGATCTGCGCCACGATGGTGAGGCCGAGGCCGGCCCCGCCGCTCTCGCGGTTGCGCGAGGGCTCCAGCCGGTAGAAGGGCTCGAACACGTTGCCGCGCTCGTCCGCCGGGATGCCGGGGCCGCGGTCCTCGATGGTGAGCGTCACCTCTTTCGCGGTCTGGGAAAGCGCGATGTCGGCGCGCCCGCCATAGGCGAGGGCGTTGCCGACGAGGTTCGCCATCACCCGCGCCAGCGAGCCCGGCGAGCCCTGCACCACGTGGGGCGTCCCGGCGCCCGTCAGCGTCACCGTGGCGCCCTGGGCGAGGCGGATGTCGTGCTCGGTGCGCGCCAGCAGGGAGAGGTCCACGGTCTCGTCGGAGGCGCCGGCGAAGGAGGCGCGGGCGAAGGAGAGGGCATCGTCCACCAGGGCCTGCATGTCGTCGAGGTCGGCCGTGGCCTTGGCGGTCTGGGTGCTGGGCGGGAGCAGCTCCATGCGCAGCTTGAGGCGGGTGAGATAGGTGCGCAGGTCGTGGCTGATGGCTCCGAGCACCAGGGAGCGGGTGCGCACCAGATCGGCGATGCGCGCCTGCATGGCGTTCACCGAGCGGATGACGAGGCGCACGTCGGGGGCGCCGCGCTCGGGCACCGGCTTGGGCTCGAGGCGGGTGCCGAAATGCTCCACCGCGTCGGCGAGGTCGGACAGCGGGCGGGTCTCGCGGCGCACCGCCACCAGCGCGGCGAGGGCGACGAGGAAGCCGAGGATGCCGGCCAGCATGCCCACCGGCAGGCCCAGCAGTCGCACGGTGATCTCGCCGCCGCAGTAGAGATCGAGATAGGTGCCGTCATTCAGCTCCACCACCACGTGCAGGCGGGCGCCGGCGAGCTGGTTGAGCTGCTCGCCCGGTTCCGCCTCGTGGTCGGGCGTGCCGAGCAAAGCGAGGGCGATGAAGCGGTCCGGCCGGCCGCCGAGCAGCTCGGTAAGGCGGGTGCGCACCGGCCGCAGGATGAAGGACTGGCTGATGGCGGGGCGGCCGTCGGTGACCCGGGGCGAGAAGCCGACACCGGCGGCGGCGCGCAGCACGAGGTCGCGCTCGCCGTGGGGCACCTTGTCGAGCAGCATGGTCAGCGCGGTGATCTGCGCCACCAGGGGGGCGAAGCGGGTCTCCTCCGTGGCGCGGCGGCGCTCCACCACGTAAGCGGCGAGCATGAGCAGCTGCGCCGCCACCAGGGCGGCGATCAGGATCAGGGCGAGGCGGGCGGCGATGCCGAAGCGCGCCATGGCGGGGCCGGCGGGTTTCAGAGCGCGCGCACGTCGGCGGCGAACAGGTAGCCGCCGTTGCGCACGGTCTTGATGAAGAGGGCCGCCTCGGGATCGATGCCGGCGAGCTTGCGCCGGAGCCGGCTCACGGAGACGTCGATGGTGCGGTCGAACGGGTCGGCGCTGCGCCCGCGCGTCCAGTCGAGGAGCTGGTCGCGGGAGAGCACGCGCTTGGGCCGCTCCAGGAAGCAGGCGAGGAGGTCGAACTCGGCCGAGGTGAGGTCCACCGGACCGCCCGCGGCGGTGGCCACCGAGCGGGCGTCGAGATCGGCGACGAAGCCGGGGAAGGACAGGCGCCGGGTGGGCGGCGGCGCGGCGGCGGCGGGCTCCGAGCGGCGCAGCACGGCGCGGATGCGGGCCAGCAGCTCGCGCGGATTGAAGGGCTTCGGCAGATAGTCGTCGGCCCCCATCTCCAGGCCGACGATGCGGTCCACGTCGTCGCCCTTGGCGGTGAGCATGAGGATGGGCAGGCCGCCGCGGGCCCGAAGACGGCGGCAGATGGACAGCCCGTCCTCGCCCGGCAGCATCAGGTCCAGCACCACGAGATCGGGGCTGGCGCCGGACAGGATGCGGTCCATGGCGATGCCATCCTCGGCGGCAAGCACGTCATAGCCCTCGCGGCCGAGAAAATCGGCGAGGAGCGAGCGGATCTCGCGGTCGTCTTCCACAAGAAGGATGGTGCGTGCCTGCATGCCGACAAGTCATACGGCGATCCGTGGCGGCATCAATGCTCATGGGGCGGGGAATTACAAATCGTTACATTCCGTCCGGGCGATGAAATCTCGCGGCAAAGCACCACGGCCAGTCTTGGCACCATCGAGAGCGGGCAAGGTCATGAGCGGCCAGCCCCAACCTCGCGGAGGCCCAGATGAAGATTGCCCTCATGTCTCTCTCTCTCGCCGGTCTGATGTCCGTTGTCGCCGCCACCGAGGCGTCGGCCTGGACCCGCTCCGGCTCGGTGAACACCCAGCGCGGCACCTACACCACCTCCGGCTCCGGCGGCTGCGCCGGCGGCACCTGCTCGCACTCGGGCTCGGTCAGCGGTCCCTATGGCGGCACCGTGTCCCGCTCCGGCAGCGTCTCCGGCAACGGCAATGGCACCGGCTACAATTCCACCCACACCACCACGGGTCCCAACGGCAATTCCGTGACCCGCAACCGCTCGGTGACCGTCACGCCGTACTGACGGTCATCGCCAGCGGGCGCCGGGTCGCGGTTGAGCCGCCCTATTGCCGCGACCCGGCGTCTGCCCTTCTCCCAACGTCGATCCAGTGATTCTCGGAGCAATCATGACCCGCAATTTTTTCGCTCGCGCCGCCCAGCTCGCGGTCCTCGCCGGCGTCCTGTCCGGTTCTTTCGTCGCGCCGGTGATGGCGCAGGATCTCCAGGCCCTGCGCGCCGCCTGTGAAAGCGATGTCCGCAAGCTCTGCGCCGGCATCCAACCGGGCGGCGGGCGCATCCAGAAGTGCCTGTCGGAGAAGAAGGACCAGGTGTCGGACGGCTGCAAGAAGGTGGTCGCGGAGCAGGCCGGCGCCGTGCAGCAGAAGCCGCAGTGACGGCCCGCGCCGGCGAAGGCGGCGAAGGCGCCGAGCGCCTGCCGCCGGACCCGGCGCGATCCGGCAGGGCGGGAAGGGGGCGGTGGGCGCCGGACCGGGTCCGGCCCCGCGATCGGTTCAGTTGGAGTTCTCGCCCATGTTCAGCGCCCTGTCGGCCGGGCTTGCCGCCGGCAAGCCCTATCCCTTTGCCTTCGCCCTGCTGGCCGTGAGCCTCATGGCGGCGGAATATCTGTTCCACCGCCTGCGCGGCGTCGCGAGCCACCATGCCGGCGAGACCGCCGCCTCGCTGGCTGTGGCCTTCGGCAACCGGATCATCACCATGGCGACGGTGGGGCTGCTGGTGCCGCCGCTGCTGTTCCTCTACGAGCACCGGCTGCTCGACATCCCCCTCGACACCGCGTGGGCCGTCGCCGCGCTCTTCCTCGGCGTGGAGCTGAGCTATTATTTGCACCATCTCGCCATGCACAAGGTGCGCTGGCTGTGGGCGACCCATTCGGTGCACCATTCGCCGACGATGCTGAACCTTTCCGCCGCGGTGCGCCTCGGCTGGGGCGGGCACCTGACGGGGGGCATCCTGTTCTATCTGCCGCTGATCGTGCTGGGATTTCACCCGGCGGCGGTGTTCGCCATGTTGGGGGCCGGGCTCGTCTACCAATTCTTCCTGCACATCGCCCGGCCGCCGCGCCTCGGGCCGCTGGAATGGGTGCTGAACACGCCGCGCCATCACCAGGTGCACCACGCCTCCAACGGGCCGTGCATCGACAGGAATTTCGGCGGCGTGCTCATCGTCTTCGACCGGCTGTTCGGCACCTTCGCCAAGGCCCCCGAGGGCGAGGCGCTGACCTTCGGCCTTGGCGGGCCGGGGCCCACCACCAATCCGCTGAGGATCGTCTTCGGCGTGTGGGCGGCGATGCTGAGCGATGCGGTGCGCGCCCA
>JAFIHR010000269.1 GCA_017849325.1 Xanthobacter autotrophicus
CCCGCAACGCGAGCAGCGTGAGCAGCGGGACAACCGCATGGAGGCCCGCGGTCAGCGCGATTCGCGCGACGGGCGCTCGAACGGGCCGCGCCGCAACCGCGACGACGAGCAAAGCGATGGCTTCCAGTCCCGCGATGGCCGAGACTTCCGCGCGCCCCGGCCGCGGGACGAGGCCGGCGAGATGGTCGTCACCCGCGCCGAGCGTCCGGTAGTCGACGAAGAGGAGCCCGCCCCCGCCGAGGCGCCGGCGCCCCGCCGCTCGCGCCGCCCGGCGCGCGACGACGACGAGGCCGCCGCGGCTCCGTCGAGCCGTTCCTCGCGGACGGCGCGCGGCGTGGATGAGCAAGATCTCGGCCTTCCCTCCTTCATCACCGGCGCGCCCGCCGCGGGGAAGGATCGCGAGGCCGCCGGCGAAGATGGCGATGAGGCCGCCGACGGCCGGGTCAGCCGCCGCCGCCGCCGCTTCCGCCGGTCCGATCGCATCGAGGGCGCGGACGGGGTAGGCGAGGAAGGGGCTTCCGCCGACGCCTCCGGCGAGCCCGAGCAGCAGCCGCTGTTCGGGGAGTGAGGCCGCCTTCGGCAGCGGTCACGGCCGGAATGAACATGCAAAGGCCCGGGCACGAAAGTCCCGGGCCTTTTGCTGTCTGAGGATCTCACTTCCTGCGCGCTGCGGCTGACCTGCCGATCTCGGCGGCGCAGGCGGCCCCGGCCTGAAAGGCGCCGCGCCCGCCGGGAGGAACCGGCAGGCGCGCACCGAACGCGAAACGCGCCAGGGCTCAGCGGGTCGGGACGGGCTTCTCGCCGCGGTAGTCATAGAAGCCGCGCTGGGTTTTACGGCCCAGCCAGCCGGCTTCCACATATTTCACCAGCAGCGGGCAGGGCCGGTACTTCGAATCGGCGAGGCCCTCGTGCAGCACCTGCATGATGGCGAGGCAGGTATCGAGCCCGATGAAGTCGGCGAGCTGCAGCGGCCCCATGGGATGGTTGGCGCCGAGCTTCATCGCCCGGTCGATGGCATCCACCGAGCCCACGCCCTCGTAGAGGGTGTAGATGGCCTCGTTGATCATGGGCAGCAGGATGCGGTTGACGATGAACGCCGGGAAATCCTCGGCCACCGCATAGGTCTTGTGCAGGCGGGTGACGAAGCCCTTGGCGGCCTCGAAGGTGTCGTCATCGGTGGCGATGCCGCGGACCAGCTCCACCAGTTCCATGAGCGGCACCGGATTCATGAAGTGAATGCCGATGAAGCGCTCCGGCCGGTCGGTGGCGGCGGCGAGGCGGGTGATGGAGATGGAGGAGGTGTTGGAGGCGAGCAGGGCCTCGGGCGGCAGCACGGCGCACAGGCCGGTGAAGATCTTGCGCTTCACCTCCTCGCGCTCGGTGGCCGATTCGATCACCATGCTGCAGTCGACCAGGGCTTCGGTGGTCTCCGCCGCGACGATGCGCGCGAGGGCCGCCTGGCGCTCCTCCTCGCTCACCGTGCCCTTCGCCACCTGCTTGGCCATGTTGCCGTTGATGGTGGCGAGGCCGGACCGGATCCGGTCGGGATCCGCATCGTGCAGCGCCACGTCATAGCCGGCGAGCGCGCACACATGGGCGATTCCGTTGCCCATCTGGCCCGCGCCGATGACTCCGACCTTCTTGATCTCAACCGGCATGGTCTCTCGTCTCGCCTTTGGTGCCGGAGCAGGGGGTCTGCCCGGTGCGCAGAGGAAGCGGGGCGCGGAGGGCGCCCCGCCGGGGGATCAACCCTTGACCTTGGCGATTTCCGCCTTGAGCTCGGGGATGACGGTATTGATGTCGCCCACGATGCCGTAGTCGGCAACCTGGAAAATAGGTGCCTCCTCGTCCTTGTTGACGGCGACGATCACCTTGGAGTCCTTCATGCCGGCGAGGTGCTGGATGGCGCCGGAGATGCCGAGGGCGATGTAGAGCTCGGGGGCCACCACCTTGCCGGTCTGGCCCACCTGCCAGTCGTTGGGGGCGTAGCCCGCGTCCACCGCCGCGCGCGAGGCGCCCACCGCCGCGCCAAGGGCGTCGGCGAGCGGCTCGATCAGCTCGGCGAACTTCTCGCGCGAGCCCACGGCGCGGCCGCCGGAGACGATGATCTTGGCCGCGGTCAGCTCGGGACGGTCGGAGGCGGAGATGGCCTCCTCGAGGAAGGTGGAGATGCCGGGATTGCCGGCCGCCGCCACGCTCTCCACCGCCGCGGAGCCGCCCTCGCCGGTGGCCGAGAAGGAGGCGGTGCGCACCGTCATCACCTTCTTGGCGTCGGTGGACTTCACCGTCTGGATGGCGTTGCCGGCATAGATGGGACGCTCGAAGGTATCGGGCGCCACCACGGCCATGACGTCGGAGACCTGCATCACGTCGAGCAAGGCGGCGACGCGCGGCAGCACGTTCTTCGCCAGGGAGGTGGAGGGGCCGACGATGGCGTCATAGCCGGGAGCCAGCGACACGATCAGGTCGGCCAAAGGCTCCGCGAGGCCGTGGGCGTAGCTGTCGTCGTCCGCCAGCAGCACCTTCTCGACGCCCGAGAGCGTGGCGGCGGCGTCGGCCGCGGCCTTGGCGCCCTTGCCGGCCACCAGGATGTGCACCGGCGCGCCCAGCGCGATGGCGCAGGTCAGGGCCTTGGCGGTGGCGCCGTTGAGGGTGGCGTTGTTGTGTTCCGCGAGCAAAAGCGTGGTCATCAGAGCACTCCCGCCTCATCCTTGAGCTTCGCCACCAGCTCGCCGACCGAGCCCACCTTCACGCCCGCCTTGCGGCCCGCAGGTTCCGCGGTCTTCAGCACGGTGAGGCGCGGCGTCACGTCGACGCCGTAGTCGGCCGGGGTCTTCTCGCCGATGGGCTTCTTCTTCGCCTTCATGATGTTGGGCAGGGAGGCGTAGCGCGGCTCGTTGAGGCGCAGGTCGGTGGTGATGATGGCGGGGGAATTCAGCTTGATGGTCTGAAGGCCGCCGTCGATCTCGCGGGTCACCACCACGGCGCCGTCCTCGATCGCCAGCTTGGAGGCGAAGGTGCCCTGCGGCCAGCCCAAGAGGGCGGCGAGCATCTGGCCGGTCTGGTTGCAGTCGTCGTCGATGGCCTGCTTGCCGAGGATGACGAGGCCGGGGGCCTCTTCGGCCACCACGCCCTTGAGGATCTTGGCGACGGCGAGCGGCTCGACCACGCCGTCCACCTTCACCAGGATGCCGCGGTCGGCGCCCATGGCGAGGGCGGTGCGCAGCGTCTCCGACGCCTGGGCCGGGCCGATGGAGACCGCCACGACCTCGGTCGCCTTGCCGGCTTCCTTGAGGCGCAGTGCCTCTTCCACCGCGATCTCGTCGAAGGGGTTCATGGACATCTTGATGTTCGCCAGCTCGACTCCCGAGCCGTCGGACTTCACCCGGACCTTAACGTTGTAGTCCACAACCCGCTTCACGGGCACCAGGATCTTCATGGAGGCGTGCTCCCCCTCTGTGGTTAGGCGTGTCCGCCAGCACGGCGCGCCGTGCCGGTCAATTCGCTGAAAGGATGGGTTGTCTGCATCGCAGCAAACCTTGGGGCCGGCAACGTAGGAGGGGCCTCAGAACGTGTCAACGCTCGCTTTTCGGCTCCGCGCGCCGCACTGCGACGCCGGACGGATCGCGATCGAACAGGCGCACTCCGCGCCGGCGCATCAGCGGGGTCAGCAGTGCGCCGGCTCCAAATCCGCCGATATGGGCCCACCACGCGGTTTCCTGGTCGGTTGCGGCGAACGCCTGCCAGACCTGGAGCGCCAGCCAGGCGGCGATCACCCAATAGACCGGCACGCGCAGCGGGATCTTCATGAACACCAGCGCCCACAGGCGGATGTTGGGGTGCAGCATGAGATAGGCGGCGATCACCCCCGAGATCGCCCCCGACGCGCCCACCAGCGGCGCCTCCGACACGGTATCGATGAGAATGTAGGCGGCCCCGGCGGCGAGGCCGCACAAAAGGTAGAAGGCGACGAAGCGGACGTGGCCGAAGGCGTCCTCCACATTGTCCCCGAACACCCACAGGAAGGCCATGTTGCCGACGAGGTGCAGCCAGCTCCCATGCAGGAACATGTAGCTGACGGGGGTGAGCACCGCGGGAAGATGGGGATAGCCCTCGGGCAGCACCGCCTGCCCGGTCACCACGGCGGGAATGGCGCCGCAGCACAGCAGGCTGGCCTCGCTCGCCGCGCCGGAGAAGCCGTGCTGGCCGAGGACGTAGATCGCGATATTGAGGACGATGAGGCCCCAGGTCACATAGGGCCGGCGCACGTGGTCGAGCGGATTGATGTCGTAGATCGGAATGAACATGGCGCCCGGCTTTCACCCTGGCGGGGCCCGGCCCTCCGCCCGCCGGCAATCTAGCCCAGGGGGGTGGAGGCGGAAAGCATTACCGTTTCGCCGGCCAAGCAGCAGTCCCGGCGCGGCGGGAGGGCCTCAGCGGCTGGCGCCCGGCACCCAGAGCACGTCCGCCACGCCGCGGGCGTTGGTGTAGCGGGCCGCCACGAACAAGAGATCGGAGAGCCGGTTGGCATAGCCGATGGCCGGCGCGCCCACCGTCTCGCCCTCCAGGTGGGAGAGCTCGACCATCTCCCGCTCGGCCCGCCGGCAGATGGTGCGGGCGAGGTGGAGATGGGCTGAGGCGGGCGATCCGGCCGGCAGCACGAAGGAGGTCAGCGGCGAAAGCTCGGCGTTGAGGGTGTCGATGTCGTGCTCCAGCCGCTCCACCTGGGCCGGCACGATGCGCAGGGCGCCGCCGGGCGCCTCGTCGGACCGGGGCGGCGTGCACAGGTCCGCGCCGAGGTCGAACAGGTCGTTCTGGATGCGCTTGAGGATCGCATCGAGGGCGGGCTCCTGGCCGAGGTGCAGCCGGGCGATGCCGATGGCGGCGTTGGCCTCGTCCACCGAGCCGTAGGCGGCGACGCGCAGGTCGTATTTCTTCACCCGCGCGCCCGTGCCGAGGCCGGTGGTCCCGTCGTCGCCGGTGCGGGTGTAGATCTTGTTGAGCTTCACCATGGACGCGCCGTGGCTCCTTGTCGGTTCGCGCGGAAGGTCACCCGCGCATGGCGAAGATGGTGGCGATCACCAGGATCAGCGCCAGGAACTGGAACAGCACGCGCATCTGCATCAGCTTCTGCGAGCGCTGCGGCGAGCCGCCGGAAATGAAATTGTACATGCCGAAGAACAGGACGCCGGCCACCAGGGCGAGGGCGAGCGGAATGAAGAGATAGATGGACCAGTGCAGCATGACGACCTCCCGTCGCGCGCGGCTCTTCTTGCGGGGCCGGCTGGCGGGCAGGGGAGCCCCGGATCGTCATGGCTAGCACAGGTGACCGGTGGAGGACCACCGCCACGGGCGAGCGCGCGCCCGGCCGGGCCGGTGCCGCAGGGGCACCGGCCCGCCATGCCACGGCCCGCGCCTATGCCGCGATATGGCGCTCGATCTCCGGCACCGGCATCTTGACCAGATCCTTGGCCATCTCGCCGCTCACCAGCGCCCGGACGTGGGCGCTCAAGGCGTCGCGAAGGGTGCCCAGGGCCCGCGGGGGAGCGACGATGAGGATGCGCTCGACCCCCCTCTCGGCGACGATGGCGGAAAGCCGCTCGGCCACGCGGTTGAGGAACGCGATCTCCTCCTCGGTATGGAAGTCGGTCTGCTCCACCGCGCTGCGCGCCGTGCCCTGGGACTGGTAGACGCGCCCGGGCCGCTCGGTGCCGAGCGCCGCGGTGGTGGCATGGGGCTCCACCATGGTCTCCATCACCGAAAGGCGGGGCTGCGGCGCAATGCCGGCATCGGCCAGAAGCAATGCCTTGGCGCCATCGCACACCACCACGAGACGATGCGGTTTTCCTTCATGGGCCATGGTCGGTTCTCCTTGTGTTGACCTGCCGGGCG
>JAFIHR010000270.1 GCA_017849325.1 Xanthobacter autotrophicus
CTGGCGATCGGGCACCTCGCCGCGCGGACCGTCGCCGTCCATCTTCACCACCAGGATGTCCACCGGACCCGTCGCGCCGCCGGCCAGCACCGGATAGCGCTGGGTGGAGCGGAACAGCACGCGCTTGCCGTCGGTGATCTGCGCCGCCACCGCATAGGAATGGCCGGGCAGGATCCTGGCCCGGTCGAAGCGGATCACGAAGGGCGCGGGATTGCGCCGCTCGGCGGCAAAGCGCGTGCGGGCGAGGGTGATGGCGCGGGCATCGGCGCGGGATACGTCGATGAGGCGCACTTCCACCTGAGCGCTCGGCGGCAGGAGGATGCGCTCGCGGTAGAACACCCGCCCGCTCAGGATGTCCGAGGCGGCGTGCGCCGGCAGGAGGGCGGAAAGCAGCACCGCCAGGGCGAGCAGCGCCGCCGCCAGGACGGGGAGGCCGCGCCGGCGGGCGCCGCCCGGCCCGCGGACCGCCGGACGGGAGCCTGGGACGCCGGAAAAGCCAAAGCCGGGAACGCTCATGGGATGCTCATCCTTGGTCGCACTGGGAGCGGGATCCTGCCGCCGGAGCGGGTTTCCGCGAGGCGCTTCCGGGAACGCGGCCGGGGGCGGCCTGATCCCCATCCGCGTCCGACGGGTTGCCCGCATCGTTACCATATTCCGGGCGCGCCGTGGTCCGCCAAAGACCACGCGCCGCCCGCTCCCCGGGGGATGCCGGCGGATCGCGCCAGCGCCGGCCGGGCTCCTCCACCATGCGCGCTCCGCATTCCGCCGCATCGTGCCGAGCCCCAAGGGCAGGGGCGGATTCCCGCGCGGCGATTGCGCGCTCTACCGCTCTGTCGTAAGGGGCCCCTGGCGGCGCAAGGCGGCGGCGCGCGCCTGTGAGCCTGCCACCGGAATGGCTGGGGCGGGCCATGCGGACGGGGCGGGAAGGCACTCCGGTGCCCGGCGCGGCGGGGGACGGTCCTCGCCCGTGGTTTCCGGCCGGGCGCCGCCCTTGAAACGGAGTCGGATGGGCGGATGCAGTATCGGGCAGACATCAGCGGCCTGCGCGCGGTGGCGGTCATTCCCGTCGTCCTGTTCCACGCCGATCCCCGGCTGGTGCCGGGCGGCTTCGTGGGGGTGGACGTCTTCTTCGTCATCTCCGGCTTTCTCATCACCTCGCTGATCGCCCAGGACATGGCGCAGGGCCGCTTCAGCCTCGCCCATTTCTATGATCGCCGGGTGCGGCGCATCCTGCCGGCCTATGTGCTGATGGCGCTGGTCACCACCCTCGCGGCGCTGGTGCTGTTTCCGCCGCGGATGCTGACGGCGTTCGGGGAATCGCTGAAATATGCCTCCGTCTTCCTCGCCAACCAGCACTTCCTCTCCACCATTCACTATTTCAACCCGGGGGCCATCGAGCAGCCGCTGCTGCATGTCTGGTCGCTGGCGGTGGAGGAGCAGTTCTACCTCCTGTGGCCGCTGCTGCTGATGGTCATCAGCCATCCGCGCCTTGCGAAGGCGCGGCCCTATGTGGTGGCGGCGCTGTTCGCCATTTCCCTCGCTGTCGCCACCCGCAATGCGGTGCTGCGGCCGGAGCGGGCCTTCTTCAACTTCAACGGACGGGCGTGGGAGCTGCTGCTCGGCGCCAGCCTCGGCCTCGGGCTCCTGCCGGCGCTGAAAAGCCAGAGGACGGCGGAGCTGCTCGCCGCCCTGGGTCTCGCCCTGATCGCCGGGGCGTGCGCCTTCTTCGGCGAGGGCATGATCTTTCCCGGCGTCTCGGCGCTGGTCCCCACCCTCGGCGCGCTGTTCATCCTGTGGGCGGGCACGGACGGGCGGACCACCCGTGTGGGCCGGCTGCTGGGGCGCGAGCCCATGGCGTGGATCGGCCTCATCTCCTATTCGCTCTATCTCTGGCACTGGCCGCTGATCGCCTTCGTGCGGCTCTATCTCGGGCCCGATCTGTCGCTCTTCATGGTGGCGGTGCTGGTTCTGGCGTCGGTGGCGCTGGCGGCCCTGTCGTGGCGCTTCGTCGAGGTGCCGCTCCGCCGCGGCGGGCTGCGCCAGCGCGGCGGGGAGGCGCGGTCCATCGCGACCGGCGTCGCCGCCCTCGCGGTGCTGGTGGGCGTGGGCTGGCTGCTCGCGGCGAGTGGCGGCCTGCCGGGACGCGCCAGCGCCGGCGCGCGCGCCGCCGAGACCGAGGCGGTCACCACCTGGCCGCCGCGCCCGCACTGCCTGGTCCTCGCCAATGTGGACCGGCCGCCGGCCGACTGCCGCTTCGGCGCGACCGAGGCTGGCGCGCCGCGCATCGCCCTGTGGGGTGATTCCTACGGCAACCAGCACGGCCCGGCGGTCGATGCGCTGGCGCGGGAGGAAGGCTTCGGCGTGCTGCAGATGACCAAGGCGGCCTGCGCCCCCGGCGAGCGGGCGGTGACGGGCTTCGGCGCCCACCGGGTGGAGACCGAGGTCTGCGAGCGCTTCCGGGCCGCCGCCCTGGCGCAGATCCTCGCCGATCCGGCGATCCGCGTGGTGGTGATCGCCGGCGCCTGGCGCACGCCGACGCCGGAGGATCCCACCCTGCCGCGGCTTCAGGAAGCGGTGGACCGGATCACCGCGAGCGGTCGCGGGGTGATCCTCATGGCGCGGGCGGTGTGGTTCGAGAACGGCGGCGGACGCTGCATCGTGCGCCGCCGCTTCCTCGGCCTGAGCGACGAGGGCTGCGCCGTCACCCGGACCGAGGCGACGCAGAGCATGGCGGCGGTGGAGACGGCGCTGGCGCGCATCGCCCATTCCTCGCCTCTGGTGCGCCTCGTCATCCTGC
>JAFIHR010000271.1 GCA_017849325.1 Xanthobacter autotrophicus
CTCTGCGGCGCACGGCCTGGTCCGAAGCAGCCACGGGGGTGTAGCTCAGTTGGTTAGAGCGCCGGCCTGTCACGCCGGAGGTCGCGGGTTCGAGCCCCGTCACTCCCGCCACTTCATCTCCCGCGCCGCGCTCCCAAATCTCCCGGCTCTGATCGTCTGCCGCGCGCCATGGGACGCCCCGGCCGTTCCGCGGACCGTAGCGAGACCCCCGTTTTCCAGTGGGCGGCCATGCCCGCTGCACGGCGCCCGCGATTTGCGCTCGCCGCTGGCCGATCACATATCAGGGCCAACAGGCACGGCGCGGACCTGAGCCGCCGCCGGCCTTCATCGGACGGAGATCATGGCGAGCACCATCATCATTCCCTGCCCGCACTGTCATCAGCTCAATCGCCTCGCCGCCGAGAAGCGCGGCGACAAGGGGCGCTGCGGCACGTGCGGGCAGCCATTGTTCACGGGTCATCCCATCGCCCTGGATGGCGCCCATTTCGACCGGCAGGTCAGCTCCTCCGATTTGCCGGTGCTGGTGGACTGCTGGGCGTCCTGGTGCGGCCCCTGCCGGGCGATGGCGCCGGTGTTCGAGGCGGCGGCAGCCGAGCTGGAGCCCAACGTGCGCCTTGCCAAGGTGGATACGGAGGCCGAGCGCGATCTCGCGGCGCGGCTCAACATCCAGGCCATTCCCACCCTGATCCTGTTCCGCGGCGGCAGGGAGATCGCGCGGCGCAGCGGCGCCATTCCCGGCGGCGAGCTGAAGCGCTGGGTGGCCGAGAAGCTCGCGGCCTGACGCGGCCGCCTTTGATTGCGATCACAGCGGGCGCCTGCTGCTGGTGAGCGGCGGGCGCTTGCTCTCCGGAGGCTTCGGCGTGCGGGCATCGCCCGGCCGCGCACCGCAGGATGGCCCGCTGCGGCCGCCCGTCAGGACCGCTGCGCAGCGCCCGCCGGTGCCGCGGGCACGAGAGATTCCGCGTCGGCGAGCGCCCGGTCGATGGCGTGGCCGTCCGTGGTGAGTTCGTACTCCACATGCCGCACCCGGCCGTCCAGCTCGCGCCGGATCACATAGCCCGCCAGCTCCAGCTCCTTGAGCCGGGCCGAGAGCACGCGCGCGGAGATCGCCCCCGGCAGGGCCCGCCGCAATTGGCCGAAGCGCAGCGTTCCGTCCCGCGCCAGAACGGCAATGATGTGGCTCATCCATTCCTGGGCAAAGAACTTGAGGAACTGCTCGGCAGGACAGTTGTTGTCCTTCCGCTCATCGACTTTTGCTTGGCCGCTCATGGTGGTGACCGATATCCCGAAGGTAACTAATGGTCAGTCCGCGTTCGCAAGGCTAGTTTCCGCGCACCCATCCCTCAGGAGAAACCGCCGTGCCCCACGCCGTCGCCGCTCCCGGAAAGATGCTGCTGTCCGCCAACGACCATACGCTGATCATGATCGATTTCCAGTCGCAGATGTCCTTCGCGACGAAGTCCATCGATGCCGTCAACCTGCGCAACAACGCGGCCCTCGTCGCCCATGCGGCGGCGGGCTTCGGCGTCTCCACCATCCTCACGACGGTGGCGGAGAAGAGCTTCTCCGGCCCCATGTTCTCCGAGATCGCCGCGGCGTTCCCGGGCCAGCCCATGCTCGACCGCACCTCCATGAACACCTGGGAGGATGCCGCCGTGATCGCCCGGGTGAACGAGATCGGCAAGGGCCGCATCGTCCTCGCGGGGCTGTGGACCAGCGTCTGCATCGTCGGCCCGGCGCTGTCGGCGCTCGACCAGGGCTTCGAGGTCTATGTGATCGCCGATGCCTGCGGCGACGTCTCGGGGGAGGCCCATGAGCGGGCCATGGAGCGTATGGTGCAGGCCGGCGCCCGGCCCATGACGGCCCTGCAGTATCTCCTGGAGCTGCAGCGCGACTGGGCCCGGGCCGAGACCTACGAGCTGACCACCGGCATCGCCAAGACGTTCGGCGGCGCCTATGGCCTCGGCATCATCTACGCCAAGACCATGTTCGGCGCGTCTGAAGGCCATTGAGAGGCGCCGCCATGCCGGAGCGCCCGCCGTCCGCCCGCCCCGCTGCTCAGCGGGGCGGCGGGGCCTGGGATGGCGCCGTCGCCGCGGCGGGTGCGGTGCGAGCTGCGGCTGCGCGCCCCGTCCGCTCCAGATCGAAGCCGCGCCGCCGAACCCCATCGCCGCCGCGCCCCGTCCCGCCGGCGCATTCCGGCCCCGGCGGGTGTCTCGTAGGCCCGAGGGAGTAGCCATGAAGCTCTATCTCGCGTCCCTCGGCGCCGGCCTCGTGGTCGGCATCGTCTACAGCCTCCTGCAGGTGCGCTCGCCGGCGCCGCCGGTGATCGCCCTCCTGGGCCTGTTCGGCATCCTCGTCGGCGAGCAGGTCGTGCCCGTGGCGCGGCACCTCTGGAACGGCGAGAGCCTCGCGCGGGCCATCGGCCTCGTGGACGCCGCCGAGCAGGTGCTCGGCCAGCGCCCGGAGGCGCCGCGCGCGGCCGAGGACCACCATCCCGAATCCTGAATGCCGTGCCGCCCCGCCGGCCCCTCCATCCCCGAAGGTCCAGACCATGAGCGAGCCCGCCGACCTCATCCTCCTCAACGGCAAGGTGACCACCCTCGACCGCGCCAATCCGCAGGCCGAAGCGGTCGCGATCCGGGACGGGCGCATCCTGCTCGCCGGCCCGGAGGCCGACGCCATGGGCCTTGCCGGCCCCGCCACCCGGACCATCGACGTGGGCGGCCGGCGGGTCATTCCCGGCCTCATCGACAGCCACATGCACATCATCCGCGGCGGGCTGAACTACAACATGGAGCTGCGCTGGGACGGGGTGCGCTCCCTCGGCCGCGCCATGGAGATGCTGAAGGCGCAGGTGGCCGTCACCCCGCCGCCGCAATGGGTGCGCGTCGTCGGCGGCTTCACCGCGCAGCAGTTCGACGAGAAGCGGCTGCCGACGCTGGACGAGATCAACGCCGCCGCGCCCGACACGCCCGTCTTCATCCTCCACCTCTACGATCGCGCCCTGCTCAACGCGGCGGCGCTGCGCGTGGTGGGCTACACAAGGGACACGCCCAATCCGCCCGGCGGCGAGATCATGCGCGACGGCGCCGGCAATCCCACCGGCCTCCTGGTGGCGAGCCCCAACGCCACCATCCTCTACGCCACGCTGGCCAAGGGGCCGAAGCTGCCGCCCGAGTATCAGAAGAATTCCACCCGCCACTTCATGCGCGAGGTGAACCGGCTGGGCGTCACCAGCGTGATCGATGCCGGCGGCGGCTTCCAGAATTATCCCGACGATTATGCGATCATCGAGGAGCTGCACCGCGAGGGCCACCTCACCGTGCGCATCGCCTACAACCTCTTCACCCAGAAGCCGAAGGAGGAGCTCGCCGATTTCGCGAGCTGGGCGAAGCAGGTGAAGCCGGGGCAGGGCGACGACCTCTACCGCAGCAACGGCGCCGGCGAGATGCTGGTCTATTCCGCCGCCGACTTCGAGGATTTCCAGGCGCCGCGCCCCGAGATGCCGGCAAGCATGGAGAGCGACCTCGAGCCGGTGATCCGGCTCCTCGCCGCGAACCGCTGGCCGTGGCGGCTCCACGCCACCTATGACGAGACCATCTCCCGCGCCCTCGACGTGTTCGAGACCGTGAACCGGGAAATTCCGCTCGCCGGCCTCAACTGGTTCTTCGACCACGCCGAGACCATCTCGGACCGCAACATCGAGCGCATCGCGGCGCTCGGGGGCGGCATCGCCGTGCAGCACCGCATGGCCTATCAGGGCGAATATTTCGCCGAGCGCTACGGCGCCCGCGCCGCCGAGCGCACTCCGCCCATCCGGCGGATGCTGGAGGCGGGCGTTCCGGTGGGCGCCGGCACCGATGCCACCCGGGTGGCCTCCTATAACCCCTGGGTCTCGCTGTCCTGGCTGGTGACCGGCCGGACGCTCGGCGGCATGTCGCTCTATCCGGCCGCCAATCTCGTGGACCGCGAGACCGCGCTCCGGCTCTGGACCGAGGCCAACGGCTGGTTCTCCACCGAGAGCGGCAAGAAGGGGCAGATCGCGGCCGGCCAGCTCGCCGACATCGCCGTGCTCTCGGAGGATTTCTTCTCGGTGCCGGGAGAGGCGATCCAGGACATCACCTCCGTGCTCACCCTGCTCGGCGGGGTCGTGGTGCATGGCGCGGGCGATTTCGCGCCGCTGGCGCCGGCGCTTCCTCCGCCTATGCCGGACTGGTCGCCGGTGCGCCGCTTCGGCGGCTATCAGGAGCGCGCCGCGGCCGGCGAGCGCCGCCACGCCTTCGCCGCCGCCTGCGGCTGCGCCAGCGCCTGCACGGTGCACGGCCATGCCCATTGGGGCGCCTGGGGGTCCGCGCTGCCGGTGGCCGATGCCCGGAGCTTCTTCGGGGCGCTCGGCTGCGCCTGCTGGGCGGTCTGAGGGGAGGGGGCGATGGTGGCGCGCGAAGCCGGGGACGGGCTGGCGGGGTGGGCGCGGCGGGCCCTGTCTGCCGCGCCGGTGCGGGCGCTCGCCTTGCTGGCGCTGACCTCCGCTTATCTTCAGGGCGGCCTCGACAAGGCGGGCGACTTTCCCGCGGCCGTCGCCGAGATGGATCATTTCGGTCTCGCCCCGGCCGCGCCCTTCGCCGTCGCGGTCATCGCGCTGGAGCTCGGCGCCTCGGCCCTGGTGCTGTCGGGCGTCGGCCGCTGGCTCGGCGC
>JAFIHR010000272.1 GCA_017849325.1 Xanthobacter autotrophicus
AAGGCGCGGGCCGGTCGCGGCCGCGCGCGACCTCAGGCCTCCTCGTCCGCCGCCTTCAGCATGCGCCGGCCGATCTCGCCGATGCCCAGCAGGCCCGGCGTCGCGTGCATCACCACATAGATGGGCACCAGCGCGAGGCGGTCCGCATAGGGCGGATGGTCCTCGAAGGAGGCGCGGAACGGGCTCTCGGCGAACAGGTCCGCCATGGCCCGGCCGACACCGCCGGCGACGAACACCCCGCCCTTGGCGTCGAAGGCGAGGGTCAGGTCGCCCAGCACCCGGCCGAGCAGGCGCAGGAAGACGTGGCAGCTCTCCCGCTCGCTCTTCTGGCCCTGCAGCGCCGCTTTGATGATGTTCATGGAATTGGACGTCTCGCCCGTGAGGATGCGGTGCAGCCGTGCGAGGCCCGCCCCCGAGAGCACATGCTCCACCGAGACCGCGCCGAAATCGCGCACCATATGGGCCACCACCCGCGCCTCGTCGGTGGTCACCGCGCCGAGCCGAATGTGCCCGGCCTCGCTGGGCAGCACCTCGTAGCTGTCGCCGCGCGGCAGGATGAGCGCGGTGCCGAGCCCGGTGCCGGGTCCGCACACCAGCATGGGCGCCCCGGCCACCGCCCGCCCGGTGCCCAGCTCCATGAGATCGTCGCGCTTGAGCAGGGGAATGCCATGGGCGAGCGCCGCGAAATCGTTGATCAGCCGGACGTGCTCGAAGCCGAACGTCGCTTTCAGGCCGGTGGCGGAGAGCTGCCAGTCTCGGTTGGTGAGGCGCACGGCATCGCCGTCGATGGGGCCGGCGACGGCGAGGGCGGCGAATTTCGGCTTCGGCCCAGCGACGCTCTCCAGATACGCCCGCAGCAATTCCTCCGGAGAGGCGTAGGAATCGTTCGATTCGATGCGGATGTCGAAGGGCACGCCGTCGCTGCCGGCGCGTGCCAGGCGCGACGTGGTGCCGCCGATGTCCGCGAGCAAGACCGTGTGAGCCATGAGCGATCCGGTTGGGTGGGCGGTCGCAATCTAGACCAGGAACCCTAAAGGAAAAACCAATTGGACCAACATTCCTGCGGCCGCCGGTCCCCTGCGGCGGCCACGATGCGCTGCGGCATGAGGCCTTGGCGCGCCGGGCGAGGTGGCGTACCACCCTCA
The DNA here is from genome assembly GCA_017849325.1 of Xanthobacter autotrophicus. GTDB lineage: Bacteria > Pseudomonadota > Alphaproteobacteria > Rhizobiales > Xanthobacteraceae > Xanthobacter > Xanthobacter autotrophicus_B. The sequence goes on from JAFIHR010000272.1 coordinate 1,146, forward strand.
CCTGCCGTAAGCTCGCGCAGAAAATGCATCCCGGACGGCTCAGGGGGGTGGCGAGCGCGCGGTGGTGACGTACATAGAGACGTAGAAGGCGTAAGAGGAAAGGGGATGTGTTCCGCATCGCGGCCGAGAGGGAGCGGAACGGATCCTGAAACGAGGCACCAAGGCGCTTGCGGGCAGGGACGAAGGTCCGGCCACGGCGCCGAAAGGGTATGGCGAAGCGCAGTGCTCGACATCTATACCATCATCTTCCTGGCCCTGGCCGTATTCATCTTCATACGGCTGCGCAGCGTGCTCGGCCAACGCACCGGCCGGGAACGGCCGCCCTACGATCCCTATTCCCGCGACACCGCCCGTCCGCCCCAGCCGGCGGCCGACAGCAAGGTGGTTGCCCTGCCCGAGCGCGCGGCAACGGCCCCCGGCACCGCCCCCGATGCCGACGAGGAGCCGCCGCGCTACCGCTGGGAGGACGTGGCGCCCGAGGGTTCGCCGCTCGCCGCCACCCTCGACCAGATCGCCGCGGTCGAGAGCGATTTCGACGCCAAGCACTTCCTCTCCGGCGCCAAGGCCGCCTACGAGATGATCGTGACCGCGTTCGCCAACGGCGACCGGCGGATGCTGAAGGACCTCCTGGCGAAGGACGTCTATGACAGCTTCGTCGCCGCCATCTCCGAGCGCGAGACGCGGGGCGAGACCATGGAATCCCGCTTCGTCGCCGTGGAGCGCGCCGACCTGCAGGATGCGACCCTGGCGGGGCGGACGGCGCAGCTCACCGTGCGCTTCGTCTCCCAGCTCATCTCGGTGACGCGCAGCCGCACCGGCGAGGTGGTGGACGGCAGCCCCGACGAGGTGGCCGACGTGACCGACGTGTGGACCTTCGCCCGCGAGGTCGGCACCCGCGACCCCAATTGGAAGCTGGTGGCCACGGAAGTGGCGCAGTGAGGCGCGCCGCATGAGGCGCGCTCCATGACCACCGTTTCGTGACCACCGTTCCCTGACGCCCGCTCCGTGACATCCGGCCCATGACCCCCGCAGAACGAGCCCCCCGATGCCCCGCCGCTCGCCCGCGGTGACGCGCGGAGCCCGGCGGGGCCTTTTTTGGCGCGGGGGCGCGGCGATCGCCGTCGTGCTGCTGGCGCATCCGGTCGCCGCTTCCCAGCCGGCGGCTTCCGGCGCCAAGATGGCGGCCGCGACCAGCGCATCGGAAGGCCGGCCTTCAAGCCCCATGACCCCGCCCACCCCACCGCCCCGCCCGCCGGGCCCCGATGTGGCCCGCACGGCCGTTCCCGGCACGCTTCCGTTCGGCGGTGGCGCGGTCCTGGTGCCCACCAGCTTCGCCGCCCTCGACGGCTGGGCCACCGACGATGCGCACGAGGCGTTCGCCACCTTCCTCTCGAGCTGCGCCGCCATCGCCCGCACCCCGCGCGAGACCGGGCCGAAATCCTCGCAGGCGCTGAAGGCCGGCCTTGCCGCCGCCTGCGCCGCCGCCCGGAGCGCAAGCGGCGCCCTCAGGGACCCGGGCGCCGCGCGCGCCTTCTTCGAAGCCCGCTTCCGCCCCTATCGCGTGGTGCCGGCGAGCGCCGACGCCGGATCGGACCCGGGCTTCTTCACCGGCTATTACGAGCCGGAGCTGGAGGGGTCCCTCACCGCCGGCAACGGCTATGACGTGCCGGTCTACGGCCGCCCCGCCGACCTCGTGGTGACGGGCCAGCGCAGCGCCAACGGCGGGAGTGCGGGCCGGCTTCAGGATGGCAAACTCGTTCCCTATTTCGACCGCGCCGCCATCGAGGACGGAGCGCTGGCCGGGCGCGGGCTCGAGATCGTCTGGCTCAGGAGCCCCGTCGACCTCTTCTTCATGCAGATCCAGGGCTCGGCCGTGGTCCGCCTCGGCGACGGGCGGGTGCTACGGCTCAATTACGACGGCTACAATGGCCATCCCTACACGCCCGTGGGCCGCATCCTCGTCGACCGCGGGATCGTGCCGCGCGAGGAGATGTCCATGGACCGCATCCGCGCCTATATGGAAGCGGACCCGGACGCCGGCCGGGCGCTGCGCCGCGAGAACCACTCCTTCGTCTTCTTCAAGGTGCTGCCGCTCAAGGACGAGGCCGGCGCCATGGGGGCGCAGGGCGTACCGCTGACGCCCGGGCGCTCGGCGGCGGTGGACTACCGGCTGCATACCTACGGCTCGCCCATCTTCGTGGAGGCGGACCTGCCCCTGTCGGCGGCCGGCTCCGCCGATCCGTTCCGGCGGCTGGTGATCGCCCAGGACACCGGCTCGGCCATCGTCGGCCCGGCGCGCGCCGATCTGTTCTTCGGCCGGGGCGCGGTGCCGGGCGCCATCGCCGGGCGCATCCGCCATCATGGCGGCTTCACCCTGCTGGTGCCGCTTGAGAGCGTGGCGGAGCTCGCGCGGCAGGCCGGGCCCAAGGGGGCCCCCGCGGCCGGCACGGCACCCGGCAAGGAGCGGCCGTGACGGCCCGCGCGGACAGGCCCCGGGCGACGGGGTTCGGGCGCACGTCGGACGCCGCGCGCAGGTGGCGGCGGTGAACCGGCGCGGGCGCCGGCGCAGCCTGCATCCGCAGGAGCATGCCCTGTGGGCCGAGGTGACGCGCCACGTCACCCCGCTGCGTCCGCGCCCGATGACCCCCGACGCCGGCGAACCGCCCGCGCCGGCGGAAGCCCCGCCCGCCAGCCCCGAGCCGCCGCCTCCCGCCCGCCCGGTGCGCCCTCCGGTGGCCCAGCCGGCGCCGCCGCCGCGCCCTCCCCTCGCCGGGCTGGAGCCGCGCACCCGCCGCAAGCTCGGCCGGGGCGCCGAGGTGGATGCCCGGCTCGATCTCCATGGCCTCACCCAGCAGGCGGCACACCGCCGGCTGCGCGGCTTCCTGTTCGAGGCGCAGGCCGCCGGCCACAACGTCGTGCTCGTCATCACCGGAAAGGGTGATTTCGCGCGCCTCGGCGATCTTGAGCCCCAAGGCGTGCTGCACGGCTTCCAGGAGGGGCGCGGCGTGCTGAAACGCGCCGTCCCCCTGTGGCTCGCCGAGCCGGACCTGCGGGCGGTGGTGCTGGGCTTCGAGGCGGCGGGCCGCCGCCACGGCGGCGAAGGCGCGCTCTATGTCCGCATCCGCAGGAAACGCACCGGCCCCTGAGCGCGGATTCCTCTGCTTCCCCTAGGGAGCCGCGGTGACCGGCGGAAAAACCGCGGCTCGGCCGGATTTGCAGGTCTGGTATGGGCGCGGTGCGGCAACGCCAATGGTGCGGGCGGTCGGACTCGAACCGACATATCCGTAAGGACGGCGGATTTTGAGTCCGCTGCGTCTACCAATTCCGCCACGCCCGCACGTCGGGGACCCCTGCGTGCCGGAGGACGCGGGAAATCGCATGCTCCTATAATGCACCTGCGGGGGGAATGCCAGATCCGGCGAAAACCGGCGTCATCGCCGCGATGAACCGCATTCGCGTACGCAAAGATCGCCTAAAGACCAGCATAGAATGCGCCTTGCACTGCCCCTCACCCAATAGTGTGAAGGCAAAAACGCGGATCCGGCCGAGAAATCGCCTGAACGAATTCCGCGAATACAACACTGTCGTTCGCAGATCGCGGGGCCGCGCCATCGGCCTGCTTTCGCCCGCCACGCGCCAGGGTGACGCCCACGCTAGTCCAGGGGCGCCCCCTCTGCGGCCGGGCGCGAGGAGCCGGCCGGCGCGGGAGGCGGCGAATCCTGCCCTTGGACGGAATTCGGCCACGGAGGCAGGCCAGAAAGGCCGCGGCGCGGGCCCTTTCGGCGGCCGCGAGCGCGTGCGACGCGGCCCGTCTGCGGGTATATGCTCGCCACGGGCACCCCCGATGGAAACCAACGTGCGATGAATTCGAGCCTCGACCCCGCCTTTGCCCGCGATGCCGCCAAGGTCGCCCCGGCCCTCGACAATGAGGCGCTGCGCCGCGCCTTCCATCGGCTGGCCGACTATATGAACCATTGCATCCTGGGCCAGCCCGCTTTCGTCGAGCTGCTGCTGGTGGCGGTGCTGGCCGACGGCCATCTTCTGGTGGAGGGCGCGCCCGGCCTCGCCAAGACCAAGGCCATCAAGGCGCTGGCCAAGGCGATCGATTGCGACGACCAGCGCATCCAGTTCACGCCGGACCTCCTGCCCTCCGACCTCACCGGCACCGACATCTACCGCCCGGAGGACGGCAGCTTCCGCTTCCAGCCCGGCCCGGTGTTCCACAATTTCATCCTGGCGGACGAGATCAACCGCGCCCCGGCCAAGGTGCAGGCGGCGCTGCTGGAGGCGATGGCGGAGCGGCAGGTCACGGTGGGCGGCGTCACCTACGCCCTGCCGAGGCTGTTCCTGGTGATGGCGACCCAGAACCCCATCGAGCAGGAAGGCACCTATCCCCTGCCCGAGGCCCAGCTCGACCGCTTCCTGCTCCAGGTGAAGATCGCCTATCCCGACCTCGATGCCGAGCGCGCCATCCTCCGGCTGGTGCGCGGCGAGGCGAAGGGCGAGGAGGTCTCGTTCGGCGAGCGCCTGCCGCAGACAGCCATCTTCGCCGCCCGCCAGCAGGCGCTGGCCACCTATATGTCGGAAGGGGTGGAGGAATATCTCCTCCAGTTCGTGTTCGCGACCCGCACGCCCGAGCTTTACGGCGGCGACCTCGCCGGCACGGTGGCGTTCGGCGCCAGCCCGCGCGGCACCATCGCCCTCGACCGCTGCGCCCGCGCCCACGCCTGGCTGCGCGGCCGCGATTACGTGACGCCCGAGGATGTCCAGGCCATCGCCAAGGCGGTGCTGCGCCACCGCATCCTGCTCACCTTCGAGGCCCAGGCCGAGGGGCTCGGCACCGACGAGCTCATCGACATCCTCATTTCCCGCGTGCCCGCGGTCTAGGATGGCGGGCCGGCCGGCATGAGCGGGAAGGACAGCAACGCCCTCTACGGCCTCGTGGCGCGCCTCGACGAATTGATCGCGGCGCGGCCGGAAGGGCTTGCCGGCGGTTTCGCGCCGCACGGGCGGGTGCGCACCCGGCAGCTCGGCGGCTACCGCTCCATCTTCCGCGGCCGCGGCATGGAATTCGACGAGGTGCGCGCCTATCAGCCCGGCGACGACATCCGCACCATCGACTGGCGGGTGACGGCGCGCACCGGGCGCACCCACACCAAGCTGTTCCAGGAGGAGCGCGAGCGCCCCGTGCTGATCCTCATGGATGCGCGCGCCCGCATGCGGTTCGGCACCCGCGACACGTTCAAGTCGGTGCTGGCGGCCAAGGCGGCGGCCATCCTCACCTGGATCTGCGTCGCCCAGGGCGACCG
>JAFIHR010000273.1 GCA_017849325.1 Xanthobacter autotrophicus
AAGACGCAGGAATGCTGCCCCCCGATGCCCTCTCCCGCATTGTCATCATCGGCAACAGCGGCGCCGGCAAGAGCTGGCTGGCCGAGCACCTCGCCCAGCGCCTGAACCTGCCCGCGCTCGACCTCGACACCATCCATTGGGAGCCCGGCGCCTACGGCCGGATGCGCGAGCAGGAAGTGGCGCGCGCCATGGTGCGCGAGGCCGCCGCCGGGGAGCGATGGATCATCGAGGGCATCCACGGCTGGCTCGCCTGGGCGGCGGTGCCGCGCGCCACGGCGCTGATCTGGAGCCGCATCCCGGTCGCCGAATGTCTCGACAACCTGCGCGGGCGCGGCCTCCGGCGCGGCGCCGATACGGCCGCCTTCGAGGCCCTCGTCGCCTGGGCGGGCGACTATGAGCGGCGGGTCTCCTCGACCTCCGATGCCGGCCACGCCGCGCTGTTCCTGGATTTCCTCGGCCCGAAGCTCATCCTGCGCTCGCGCGCGGAGATGGAGGCGCTGCTCGCGTCCGTGCCCTGAAGCCGCCGGCCCGCCGCCTCAGGCGTGCCCGGCCTCGCTGGAGAGCATGCCGGGATCGATGCCCAGCTTGCGCAGGGCGTGGTCGTATTTGGTCTCGATCCGGTCGCCGAAGATCAGCTCCGCGTCGGCCGGGCAGTGCAGCCAGCCGTTGGCCTGGATCTCGGTTTCGAGCTGCCCCGGCGCCCATCCCGCATAGCCGAGCGCCAGCACCGCGCTGCGCGGCCCGGTGCCGCCGGCGATCGCCTTGAGGATGTCCAGGGTGGCGGTGAGGCAGATGTCGTCGTCGATGGGGAGCGTGGAATTCTCGACGAAATAGTCGGCCGAATGCAGCACGAAGCCGCGCCCCGTCTCCACCGGCCCGCCCTTGAGCACCTTGATGCTCTCCGCCTGGCGCGGCAGCAGGATGCGCTCGGAGGCGGGCACCACGTCGAGCTGCACGAGGAGATCGGCGAAGGCGATGTTTCCCGCCGGCTGGTTCAGCACGATGCCCATGGCGCCTTCGGACGAGTGGGCACACAGGTAGATCACCGTGCGCGCGAAGTTTTCATCGCGCATGGTCGGCATGGCGATGAGCATCTGCCCATCGAGAAAGTTCGACGCCCCTTCCGAGAAGGTTGGATCGTGGGTCGCGCTCATGGAAGCAAGCCTACCGCGCCAACCGGCTTTTGGGAATGCGCCTTTCACGGAGCGATGAGGCGCGGCGCCGGAATCCGCGCCGCCGCGCCCGCCGGCGACGGCCACGTCACGGCCTTTTGCGCTACGGAACTTTCAGCGCACTTGGCAGCCGGGTGCGGAACCGGCTACGCGCTGATCCATGATGCGCGCTCCCCTCCCCTCCCCGCGCCGGCTGGCCGGTGCCCGAATGATCGCCCCGATGCTCGCCGGCCTCCTCACAGGCCTCGCCCTTCCCGCGACGGCGCGGGCCGGCCAGGCAGATCCGGTGGAGGTCGCGGGCGGCACGGTCCGCCTGCTGGTGGGGACGGTGACGGCAGAGCGCGCCACGGCCGGCATCGAGATCGACCTGCTGCCGCACTGGAAGACCTACTGGCGCTATCCGGGCGATGCCGGCGTGCCGCCGCACCTGTCCTTCGAGGGCTCCACCAACGTGAAGGCGGTGAAGATGGGCTGGCCCGCGCCCCGCCGCTTCACCGATGGGGATGCCACCTCCATCGGCTACAAGGGGCAGGTGATCTTTCCGCTGGATGTGACCCTGGCCGATCCCGCGCAGCCTGCCGTGCTCAACATCGGGCTCGATTTCGCGGTGTGCGAGGCGCTGTGCCTGCCGGCCAAGGCGGAGTTTTCCGCCCCGCTCCGGCCGGGCGCCGACGCGGCGGCGGACGCCAAGCTGGCCACCGCCCGCACCCGCGTGCCGGTGCCCCAGGCGCTCGGCGCCGATGCCCCGCTGGCGGTGCTGAAGGTGGCGCTGGAACCGCCGCTGGAGCCGCGCACCCTGGTCGTGGACGCGCGCGCGGCGAGCGCCTCGGCCGACCTCTTCGTCGAGGGGCCCACAACCGATTGGGCGCTGCCCCTGCCGCAGAAGACGGCGCTTGCGGACGGCATCACCCGCTTCACCCTGCCCCTCGAGGGCGTGCCCAAGGCGGCCGACGTGACCCGCTCCGCGCTCACCCTGACGCTGGTGGACGGGCCGCGCGCCGTGGTGACCGAGACGGTGCCCGCCATCGCGCCGACGCCGGCCGACGCCGGGATGAAATAGCCGCCGCGCCGCCGCCGGAGCGCTAACGCCGCGTCAGGCGATGATGTCGGGGAACAGCTGGTCTTCCAGATGGGAGATGCGGTCCTTGAGCTGCAGCTTGCGCTTCTTGAGGCGCTGCACCTGCAGCACGTCGGACCCGGAAACCGAGGTCAGGGCCTCGATGGCGACGTCGAGATCGCGATGTTCCTGCCGCAGCCTCTCCAGCAGGGTCTTCAACTCGCGCTCATCATCGGTGGTCATTCATCAACTCGCGTCTCGCAATCCATCGGGCGCCGGAGAGCGGCGGCCAGCCCCACCCGACTCCGCCGGTCGCCTTGATGGAACGACTATGGCACGGGCCTGCCGCACCGCAAGAGCGGTCCTTCGCGGAGACGGGATGAAATGTCCATCGACTCTTTGCCGCCTCCATGACAGTCTTTGCGGGTGAGCAGACTAAGGAGTGGCTTTGCATGTCCATCCAGTCGCATCTTGAGGAACTGAAGCGGCGCCATGCCGCGCTTCAGCAGCAGATCAAGTTCGAACTCACTCATCCCGCCGCCGACCCGTTCGTGGTGGCCGAACTCAAGAGAAAAAAGCTCGTCATCAAAGACGAAATCATGCGTCTGGGCAGCCCCACAACCATCCATTGACGAAGCCTCACGCCGGTCGCCGAACCGCTGGGTGCCAGCGGCGCGCGGCCGTGGCGGGTGTTTCGCCATGATCGGACGTGGTGGGCACGTGCCCGCGTCGTGATCCTGGCCGCGCCGGCTTTGGCGCGGTGCGCCTGAGCGCGCCCCGAAGGGGCGAATGCTCCGGGTGGAGGCGGGTTCGCCGGCTTGGCGTCTTGCGTTTGGGCGCAGGACGGGTAAAGCGGGCGGATGGCTCCCCCACTCGTACATCTTCAGGACGTCCATCTGCGCTTCGGCGCGACGCCCTTGCTCGACGGAGCGGAACTCGCGGTCTCGTCCGGCGACCGCCTGTGCCTCGTCGGGCGGAACGGCTCGGGCAAGTCCACGCTGCTCAAGGTGGCGGCGGGGCTCGTCCAGCCGGATTCCGGCAGCATCTTCGTGCAGCCGGGCGCGACCGTCCGCTACCTGCCGCAGGAACCCGACTTCTCCGGCTTCGCGACGACGCTCGCTTATGTGGAAGCCGGCCTCACCGAGGGCGACGACGCCTACCGCGCCCAATATCTCCTGGAACAGCTCGGCCTCACCGGCCGGGAGGATCCCGCGCACCTGTCCGGCGGCGAGACGCGGCGCGCGGCGCTCGCCCGCGTCATCGCGCCCGAGCCCGACGTGCTGCTGCTGGACGAGCCCACCAACCATCTCGACCTTCCCGCCATCGAGTGGCTGGAGAGCGAGCTCAAGGGGCTGAAATCCGCCATCGTGCTGATCAGCCACGACCGGCGCTTCCTCGAGACCCTCTCGCGCACCACCATCTGGCTCGACCGCGGCATCACCCGGCGCCTGGAGCAGGGCTTCGCCGCATTCGAGGCCTGGCGCGACGACGTTCTGGAGCAGGAGGAGACCGAGCGGCACAAGCTCGACCGCAAGATCGTGGCCGAGCTCGACTGGCTGCGCTACGGCGTCACCGCGCGGCGCAAGCGCAACGTGCGCCGCCTCGGCGACCTGCACGCCATGCGCAAGGACCGCCGCGAGGAGCGCCGCTCCCAGGGCAACGTGCGCCTCGCCGTCACCGATGCCGAGACCTCCGGCAAGCTGGTCATCGAGGCGAAGGACATCACCAAGGCGTTCGGCGACAACCAGGTGGTGCGGCCGTTCTCGACCCGCATCCTGCGCGGCGACCGCATCGGCATCGTCGGCCCCAACGGGGCGGGCAAGACCACGCTGCTGAAGATGCTCACCGGCGAGCTCACCCCCGACAGCGGCACGGTGAAGATCGGCACCAACCTCGAGATCGCCTCCCTCGATCAGAAGCGCGCCGCCCTCGACCCCTCCACCACCCTGCGCGACGCGCTCACCGGCGGCGGCTCGGACCAGGTGATGGTGGGCGGCACGCCCAAGCACGTGATGGGCTATCTGAAGGACTTCCTCTTCACGCCCGATCAGGCCAACACGCCGCTCAGCGTGCTCTCGGGCGGCGAGCGGGGCCGGCTGATGCTGGCCCGGGCGCTCGCCATGCCCGCCAACCTTCTGGTGCTGGACGAGCCCACCAACGACCTCGACCTGGAAACCCTCGACCTGCTGCAGGAGATGGTGGCCGACTTCTCCGGCACCGTGATCCTGGTGAGCCACGACCGCGACTTCCTCGACCGCACCGTGTCCTCGGTCATCGCGGCGGAGGGGGACGGGGTGTTCCGCGAATATGCCGGCGGCTATCAGGACATGGTGGCCCAGCGTGGCCACGGCGTCGTCGCCAAGGCGCCGCCGGCCAAGGCCAAGGGCCGCGACGGCAAGGCGGCCGAAGCCAGGGGCGAGGCCAATGGCGAGGCCGCGCCGTCAGCCAAAGAGAAGAAGCGCCTCTCCTTCGCCGAGCAGCATGCGCTGAAGACCCTGCCCGGGACCATGGACAAGCTGCGCAAGGAGATCGAGCGCCACGGCGTCACCCTCGCCGATCCCGCCCTTTACGGACGCGAT
>JAFIHR010000274.1 GCA_017849325.1 Xanthobacter autotrophicus
GCCTCATGCTCCAGGATGGGCGTGGAGGAGACGCCCGGCGGCACCGCCCACACGAAGGCGTCGAGCTTGCCGGTGACCGGCGAGATGGGCGCCCAGTGGTCGGATACCACGCCGTCGGCGATCCACGCCGGATCGCGGCCGGCGCGCACCGCCCGGGCGGTCCATTCACGCGCCTTGCCGATGTCGGAATGCTCGGCCGCCTCCAGCTCCGCCATCAGCAGGCAGACGCGCTGCGTCGGCTCTTCCAGCAGCGGCTCCAGGGCGCGGCGCGCCTCGAGGAAATGGTGGGCGTCGATGGCGGCGCGGGCGAGCGCGATGGCGCTCTCGGGATGGTCGGGCGCCTTGCCCGCGAGGGAGCGGATGCGCTTCAGCCGGTCCTGCACCGCATCGCCGGGGCGCAGGAAGGCCTCCACGTCGGCGAGCTCGGGATGGGGATTGGCCGCATAGGCGGTCTCGACCACCTTCGCCGCCTTGCGCAGCTCCCCGGCCGCGCCGAGCAGGCGCCCGGCCGAGGCGGCCGCCGGCACCAGGGTGGGCGCGAGGCGCACCGCCTCCACCGCCCGCTCGCGCGCCACCAGAGGGTCGTAGGGCTCCAGCGCCTGCGCCTCGGCCGCCAGCAGGACGGCGCGGCGGCGGCGGTACTGCACCTTGTCGATGCCCTTCTGCGCCATCTGCCGCTCCAGCACCTCGCGGGCGCCGGAGAAATCGCCCTCGGCGCAGCGCGCCTCGATCACCGCATCGGCCGCCCAGCCGAGGGCCGGCGCGGCATTGGCCGCCTCCTCGGCGATGGCATAGGCGGCGCGCATGTCGCCGGAGCGGCGCGCCTCCATGTGCAGGCCGCGCAGGCCGAGGAGCCGGGTCTCGGGCCGCTCCGCCATGGACTGGAACGCCGCCATGGCCACGTCCGAGCGCCCCTCGAACTGCGCCGCCTGGGCGCTGAGGAGCTGGGTCAGCGGCTCGTTCGGCAAAAGCCGCACCGCCTCGGCGCGGGCCTTCTGCAGGGTGGTGCCGTCGCCCACGCCCACCGCCAGCAGGCCGCGGGTGAGCGCGTTCCAGCCCTTCTCGCGCCGCCGCCGGCTGGAGAAGGAGGAGATGAGCTGCGGCGTGTTCAGCAGGAAGGAGAGGAGCCGCCAGAGCACCAGCATCACGAAGGTGACGGCGGCGATGACGCTCAGGGCCACCGGAACCGTCGTCTCGATGGTCCAGCCCTGCCAGACCATCGAGATCTCGCCCGGCCGGTCGGCGATCCAGGAGGCGCCGAAGGCCAGCGCCGCGAGCAGCAGGAGAAGGAGGACGAAGCGGATCACGGCATCTTCCCCGAAATGGCGGCGAGGGACTGCTCATAGAGCTTCGACACGGACGCGACCGCATCCCGGCGCGCGGCGATGTCGGCCGTCACGGCCTTGAGCTTTGCCTTCACCGGATCGGGCAAGGCGGCGATCAGGGTGACGGCCCCGGCGAAGTCGCCGGCCCGCACCGCCGCCACCGCGCCGCCGAGCGCCCCGCGATACTGGGCCGGAACCGTCCCGGGGGCGGGGCGCACCTTCACCAGGTTCTGCGCGCTGGAGAGCAGCCGGTTGACGATGCCGGCATCCTCGGCCGGCGCCTCGGGCGCCTCCGGAACCGCCGGCGTCACGAATTCGGCGAGCGCCGCGGCGCCCTCGCGCTCGAGCCGCGCGGCAAGCTCGGCCGTGGTGGGATAGCCGGCGGCCGCCACGGCGACGAGCGGATCGAGGGCCGCCCCGCGCGACCCCAGAACGGCGCGGGCGGCGGTCAGCTCGGCGGCGAAGGAGCGGCCGGTCACCAGCGCTTCCTTGAGCGAAGAGAGCACCACCACGGCGGCAGAGGCCCGCTCCACCGTGGTGGAGGCCGCGGCGGCCGCTTCCACCTGCCCCTTCAGGGCATCGAGCCGGGGGCCGAAATCCTTGGTCTGCGCCACGGTGACGCCCAGCGCGGCGAGCGCGGTGCGCACCGCCTCCTGGCCGGTCTGGAGCTGCTCCTGGCTGGTGCGGAACTGGTCCTGCGCGGTGCGGACCTGTTCCTGCACGGTGCGGACCTGGGCGACGGTTTCACGCAGCTCGCCGATCTGCGACTGCGCCGCGCTCAGGGCCGCCCGGGCGGCGGTGGCGCCGCTCTTGAGCGTGTCGAGGCTCTGGAGCATGGCCGGATCGGGCTCGGCCTTCTCGGGCGGCGGGGGAACGGGCGCCGGCTGCGGCTCCGGCGCCGGCCGGTCGAGCAGGGGCCGCAGCGCGGCGAGGGAGGATTGCGCCTCGGCCAAGGCGGTGCGCACGCCATCCACCCGTTGCGAGAGCGCCTGGACGGTCTCGGGATTGAACACCGGGCGCCCTTCCAGCGTGGCGAGGCGCGCCCTCAGGGGGGCGATGGTGTCGCTCACGCGGGCGAGCGCCTGCTGGGCGAGGAAATAGACCGTCCCCGCTCCGGCCGCGGCTCCCGCGAGCGCGCCGACGAGCAGCGCCGCGAAGATCAGGCCCGCCCGGCGCGGCTTGGCAGCGGCCGGGGCCGGGGCATCGGGAGGAGGCGCGGCGGCTTCGGGCAGCACATCCTGCGAGGAGGAACCCGGCTTGGTCCCGGCTTCGACGGCCGCCGCGTCGGCGCCCTCGCCGGAGGGCGCGTCCGGAGCCGGGGAAACGGCCTCCGTCCCCGCGCCGCCGGCTTCGGGCTTTGCGGCATCCGATTCGGCAGCTTCGGGCTTCCCGTCCGATTCGCCGGCTTCGGACTTGGCGACGTCCGCCGCCGTCTGGTCCTCGGCCTTCAGATCGAGGGTCGGCGGCACCCGGCCGGGCCGCGAGGAGGAAACCTTGAAGTCGGGATCGTCGCTCGCCATGGGCCCCCTCAAGAGATCAGATCCGCAGCCGTCCCACCGGATAGACCGCCGATGCCAGCGGCGCAACCGCCGCGGTGTTGTGCCGCTCACAGCAGGGCGAGCAGAGCATCCTCATTGGGCTCGGCCGCCACTTCGGGAGTGATCCCGAGGGCTCCGAGAGGTCCGCCGACCTGCTGCGAGAGGCAAAGGTGCCGCATCTTCACCAGTGCCGGGTTAAGATCCGCCGCCGCCACGCAATCCAACAGCGTGCGCACGGTCCTGGAAGAAAAATGCACCGCCGCGCCGAAGGTTCCCGCTGCGAGAGCGGCGCGGGCCTCCTCGGACAGGTGCTCCACCGGCGGGGCGGCATAGATCACCGCCAGTTCGAGCTTGAGGCCCGGCGCGTCGAGCAGAGCGGCGAGGTCCGCCGCCCGGTCCTCACCCGTCGCATGGAGAATGCGCGCGCCGGCCGGCAGCGCGGCGCCGATCCGCCCGGCCAGGGCCTCGGCATTGCCGTCGCAGTCCGTGACGTCCGCAAAGCCCACCGACCGCGCCTCGCGCGCCGTCCGCGGACCGACGGTGAAGGCCGGCAGCGGCAGGACCCGCGCCGCCTCCGGATGGGCGGCCAGCGCCTGGACGCCGTTGATCGAGGTGAAGGCCACCGCGTCGAACGCCCCTTCGGGCAGCGGCGCATTGGTGTAGGCGATGCGCAGCATGGGCTCGACGAAGCCTTCGTGGCCGAGGCCCTGGAGGCGCTTGGCGGTCTGGCTCGCCGCCGGCTCGGGACGGGTGATGAGGATGCGCATGGTGTGAGGCCTTCTGAGATCTAGAGTCCGAGGGCGCGGGCCGGCGCGCTCGCCCTGAGGCGGGCGCCGAGCTCGGCACCGAGCTGTTCCGCCTCGGAAACGGGGGCGGCCCCCTCCTCTTCCGCCGCATCGCGCCCGTCGGGCGCGAGCACGAGGCCGCGCAGCCGGACGTTCTGCCCCTCCACGCGGGCGAGGCCGGCGATGGGGGTGCGGCAGGAACCGTCGAGGGCGGCGAGCAGCGCCCGCTCCGCCGCAACGGCGATTCCCGTCTCCGGCGAGGTGATGGCGGACAGGGCCTTGAGGGTCGCCGCGTCGTCGAGGCGGCATTCGATGGCCACCGCCCCCTGCCCCACGGCCGGCAGGAACGATTCGGTATCGAGGATGGCCGACGCCTCGTCCTGGAGCCCGAGCCGGGTGAGCCCCGCCAGCGCCAGCAGGGTGGCGTCGAACTCGCCCTCGCGCACCTTCTTGATTCGGGTGTGCACATTGCCCCTGAGCAATTCGACCGCAAGGTCCGGCCGCAGGCGCCGAAGCTGCGCCTCGCGCCGGAGCGAGGCGGTGCCGACCTTCGCCCCCCGGGGCAGCGCATCGAGCCCCTGCCCCTCGCGCTGAATCAGGGCATCGCGCACGTCGGCGCGGGGCAGGTAGCCGGCAAGGCCGAGGCCCTCGGGCAGCACGGTGGCCACGTCCTTGGCCGAATGCACCGCGAGGTCCACGCGCCCGTCGAGCAGCGCCTCCTCGATCTCCTTGGTGAACAGGCCCTTGCCCCCGGCCTCCGCCAGCGCGCGATCCTGAATGGCGTCGCCCGAGGTGCGGATGATCTCGATGGCCACCTCGTCCGGGGCAAGGCCATGGGCCGCGGCCAGCGCCGCCTGCACCGCATGGGCCTGCCACAGGGCCAGCGGACTGCCGCGGGTGCCGATGGTGAGGCGCGGCGCGGTGCGCAAGGGGCTGGAGGATGGGGTCAAAGTCGCTTCGCTCATGGCCGCTTGTATCATGGGCGCGTAGAATGGGTGCCGGAATCAGATCGTGACAGGTGGCGATCGGGCGCAGCCGGGAGGGGCCTTGGCGGCTCGGCTCACGGCGCATGGAGAAATAAGGTGGCGGATCTTCTCGTCCTCGGCATCGAGACCACCTGCGACGAGACGTCCGCCGCGGTGGTCTCGCGTTCGGAGCAGGGCGCGGGGGAGATCCGCTCCAACGTCATCCGCACCCAGGTGGAGATCCACGCCCCCTATGGCGGCGTGGTGCCGGAGATCGCCGCCCGCGCCCATGTGGAGCTGATCGACCATATCGTCGCCGAGGCCATGGCCCAGGCGCAGGTGGGCTTCAAGGACCTGTCCGGCGTGGCGGCGGCGGCTGGTCCGGGCCTCATCGGCGGCGTCATCGTCGGCCTCACCACGGGCAAGGCCATCGCGCTGGCGGCGAAGAAGCCGCTCATCGCGGTCAATCACCTCGAAGCCCATGCGCTCACGGCGCGGCTGACCGATCAGGTCGCCTTTCCCTATCTGCTGCTGCTGGTGTCCGGCGGGCACACCCAATTGCTCTGCGTGGAGGAACTCGGCCGCTACACCCGCCTCGGCACCACCCTCGACGACGCGGTGGGCGAGGCGTTCGACAAGGTGGCGAAGATGCTGAGCCTGCCTTATCCCGGCGGGCCGCAGGTGGAGGTTCAGGCGAGCCTCGGCAACGCCACGCGCTTCGCCTTCCCCCGCCCGCTGCACGGCCGGCGCGAGCCCGATTTCTCCCTCTCCGGCCTCAAGACCGCGGTGCGCATGGAAGCGGACAAGCTCGCCCCCCTGAGCGACGAGGACGTGGCGGATCTCTGCGCCTCGTTCCAGGCCGCCGTGGTGGAGGTGATCGAGGACCGGGTGCGGGCCGGCGTGCGGGCGTTCCGCGAGCGCGTCGGCCGCGGGCCGTCGTCCATCGTGGTGGCGGGAGGCGTCGCGGCCAATTCGGCCATCCGTGAGCGGCTCGGCGTGGTGGCGGCGGAGATGCATACCCGCCTTGCCCTGCCCCCGCCGGGCCTGTGCACCGACAACGGCGCCATGATCGCCTGGGCCGGCGCGGAGCGGCTCGCCCGCGGCCTCACCGACCCGCTCGACGTGAGCCCGCGCGCCCGCTGGCCGCTCGATGCGGCCGCCGCCGCGCCCGGCGCCCGGGCCTGACGGGGCGGCGCGGTGACATCCCCCTTCCCGAGAATCGGCGTGGTGGGCGCCGGCGCCTGGGGCACGGCGCTCGCCAATGCCGCCGCCCGCGCCGGCCGCGAGGTGGTGCTCCACGCCCGCGATCCGGCGCAGGTGGCGGAGATGGCGCGGCTGCGGGAGAACCCGCGCGCCCTGCCGGGCATCGCCCTGCACGAGGCGGTGCGCCCCACCGCCGATCTCGTCGCCGCGGCGGGCTGCGACGCATTATTACTTGTGGTGCCGGCGCAGGCCTGCCGGGAGGTGCTCGTCGCCCTCGCGCCGCACCTTGCCGGCGGGACGGCGGTGATCTCCTGCGCCAAGGGCATCGAGCGGGGCAGCCGCGCCTTCATGAGCACGGTCATCGCCGAGGCGGCGCCCGCATCGGTCCCCGCCGTGCTCTCCGGCCCCAGCTTCGCCAGCGACGTCGCCGCCGGCCTGCCCACCGCCGTGACGCTGGCCGCCGCCGACGCCGTGCTGGCGGAGCAGCTCTGCGACGCGCTCGGCTCGTCCACCCTGCGGCTCTATTTCTCCACCGACGTGCGGGGCGTGGAGATCGGCGGGGCGGCGAAGAACGTGCTCGCCATCGCCGCCGGCATGGTGGCGGGCCGCCGGCTCGGCGCGAGCGCCCAGGCGGCGCTGGTGGCGCGCGGCTTCGCCGAGCTCCTGCGATTCGGCCGGGCCTTCGGCGCCCGCACCGAGACCATCACCGGCCTCTCGGGCCTCGGCGACCTCATCCTCACCACCTCGGGCCCGCAATCGCGCAATTTCGCCTATGGCCTGGCGCTGGGCGCCGGCGAGCCGCCGCCCGCCAAGCTGGCGGAAGGCGCCTATACGGCGAGCGTGCTCGTCGAGCTCGCCGCCGCGGCAGGGGTGGATATGCCGATCTGCGCGGCGGTGGATGCGGTGCTGACGGGGCGCCTCTCCATCGCCGGCGCCATCGACGCCCTCATGGCCCGGCCCCAGAAGGCGGAAGCCTGAGAACACACGAAGCGGCGGAAGCCTGGCGCTTCAGAAGAAGCTCTCGACCACGGAGAAGTGCTGCACCTTGGGCGGCGCGGCGAAATAGGGGCTGACGAGGCGGCGCCATTCGGCGAATTCCGGCGCGTTGCGGAAGTGCTCCATATGGTCTTCCACCGTTTCCCAGGTGACGATCAGCGCATAGCAGGACGGCGTCTCCACCGAGCGCTGCAGCGCCATGCCCTGGCAGCCGCGCGAGCGCTTGAAGAACGGCGCCGCCTCCTTCACCGCCGCCTCGAA
>JAFIHR010000275.1 GCA_017849325.1 Xanthobacter autotrophicus
GGCACGCCGACCCAGCCGAAGGTGGCCGCCGCCAGCGAGATGGAATGGCCGACGGTGAAGGCGGTGATGGTCTTCACCAGCTTCCATCCTCCCTTCACCAGCCAGATCAGGCCGAGCACGAAGAGCAGATGGTCGATGCCGCGCAGGATGTGGTCGATGCCGAGATTGATGTAGGTGTCGGCCAGCTCCCGCCACACCGTGAGGTCGGCACCGGGGTTGCGCGCCGCCATGGTGGTCGGCTTGGCCGCGGTGACCGTGTAGACCTCCATCGGGCCCTCCTGGGGCTGCACCCGGATGGTGGCGACCGACTGATTCGCGCCCAGCCCCTGAAAGCTCAAGGTCCCCACCAGGCCACGCGGCCCGCACTCCAGCTCCGGCGGATTCCAGGTGCAATGGGAGGGGAAGATGGGCTGCAGCGTGGCGTCCACCGGCGGCATCGTCCATTGGCCGAGGAAGCGCCCCGGCGCGATCTCGCGCAGGGTGATGACGGCCATGGTCGCCTCATGGGCGCGGGCCGGCAGGAGCGGCAGCGCCATCGCCCCCAACATGACCAGCAGGCCGAGGAGTGCGCCGGCGCGCCGCATCAGAACGCGAAGAAAGGCGCTCATGGCTCGTCGCGCCGGATGACGTAGGCGTTGCCCAGCTCCTTGGTGGCGGCGATGCCGAGAATGCGGCGCCGTTCGTCGGTCCAGGCCTGGCTCACCTGGGCGCTCACCTCTTCAAGGGGCACCGCGCGACCGGGCGTGAAGCCATCGAGACGCACCACATGCCATCCCTGGTCCGACTTGAGCACCTGCCATTGGCCCTTGGGCAGGGCGACGAGCTGGTCGACGAACGGCTTGCCGAACGACGGCTCCAGCGAGAGGACCGGCCGGCTGCCCATGATCAGCGCGCTCTGGCGCACCGCCTCGGGCTCGGAGCCGGTGAGGATTTCGCCGAGCACCTTGCGGCTCTCCGCCTCCGCGTCGGGGCCGGTGAACGGCACCTGGATGAAGCTCACGACATCGGGAATGTCGTAGCGGGCGCGGTGCTTCTCGTACCAGCTCGCGAGCACCTCGGGGGTGGGCTCCTCCACCTGGACGCCGTTGAAGATCAAAAGGCGCATCTTGTGGGTGATGCGGTCGCGGATCATCTCGTCGCCCTTGTCGAGACCCTGGGCGATCGCCTCGCGGAAGGTGATCTCGTTGAGGATCCAAACGTCGATGAGCTTGTTCAGCTCGTCCGGCGCCGGGGGCCGGCCTTCGTGGGAGGCCTTGAACGTGTCGACGATCGACTGGCGCACCGCGGGTGTCACCTCGATCAGGCGTTCCTTGCTCACCGACGGCGTGACCGCGGCATGGACGGCGAAGATGACGGCGCCCATCAGCATGAACTGCACCAGCGGCTCGTACAGCACCCGCCGCAGCCAGCCCATCTTCGTCCCACCTGCTTCCGCGCGCGGTTGCGCCAGCGCGCCCCCGGCCGCCGCCTGACCTGATGACGTCAAAGTCGTTCCCCAGCCCACATGCCTGAAACCGACGCCGACGATCTTTTCGCCGGCTCGCGGCGCTTCTCCTAGCGAGCAGGTGGTGTCGCGTTCATGACAGCGCGATCATGAGATCATGAAAAATTAGTGACGGTTAGAGCCAGTACAACTTCCAGTTTGAAGACGTCGTGACCCATGTACCGACCATTTTATTTATTCGGCTTAGCGTTCCCCAATGTCATCGAAGGTTCAGGAGGCGGTCACAGAACACGAATAGTAGGGGCTCCTCGGATTCCGGAAGGTCCGTGAGCACAGAAGGGATAGAGGATGAAAAACGGGGTGCTGGCACAGCAGCTGATCGCGGGGGCGTCCGCTCTCGTGGTGGCTGGCGGGGCGGGTCTGGTTGCGTCGACGCCGGTGTTCGCCGAGACCTACATGGCGGGTGATTTCCACAATCACACGCCCTGCTCGGACGGTCGCTCGTCGGTCGAGACGCTGGTGAAGAAGTCGATCGAAACATTCGGCCTGGAGTGGCTCGGCGCGGCCGACCACGGCGGATCGAGCCCGCGCGACTGCCGCGTGGACGATCCGGAGGGCGACGGCTCCAAGACGGGCAAGGGCATCTTCTACGACGAGGAAACCGGCATCACCATCAAGGGTGACGTCGCCACCTCGCAGGGCCACCGCTCCATGTGGCGCTGGCAGGAAGCCGAGGACATCATCTATCCCGAGCTCGGCCGCCTCGCGGGCGAGATGAAGCAGCCCATGCTCTATGCCGGTGTCGAGACCAACGTGCCCGGCCACGAGCACGTCTCGATGACGGTGATCGGCAACCAGACGCCGCAGAACGCCCTGAACCAGAACCCCAGCAAGCGCGACATCGGCAACGCGAGCTCCGTGGCCGAGTTCGAATACCGCTTCGACCGCTCGGACACCGACTTCTCCAAGGGCGCGCCGACCCACAATTGGGAAGGCAAGGTTGCCAACGCCACGGGCACCGGCTCGGGCACCTGGAACCACGCCAACAAGGCGGTTCCCTCGGTGGCGTGGCTGCAGGCCAACTATCCGCTGGACAGCTACTACGTTCCGGCCCACCTGGAGCGCGCCGGCGTGTTCAACCCGAACGGCAACAACGGGTTCAACATCAACCACCTGCGTGACTTCAACAATGCCGGCCCGACGGTCTCGGTGGGCTTCGAGAGCCAGCCGGGCCACCAGGCCTCCAACAACCGCGGCGAATACCGCGCCAACTTCTGCGGCACGGGCTGCGATTCGGTGGGCGTGACCACCTTCGGCGGCACCGGCATCTATGCCGCCAAGATCGGCGGCGTGTGGGACGCCATGCTGGGTGAAGGCCGCAACTGGTTCTTCTTCGCCAGCTCCGACTGGCACAACCGCGGCTCCTTCTCGATCTATGAGAAGTCCACCACCGCCGACTTCTATCCCGGCGAGTATCAGAAGCTGTACATTCCGCGGCCTTCGGCGACGTCGAAGCTCACCCCGCAGGCGGTCGTCGACGGCGTGCGCTCGGGCAACTCCTACTCGGTGCAGGGCGAGCTGATCTCCAGCGAGTTCAGCTTCACCGCCGGCAACGTCGGCAGCGGCTACGACGGCAACAAGGGCAGCCCCGCCGACAAGGGCTCCAACCCGAGCAGCTCCTACCTGCCGATGGCGACCATGGGCGAGACCCTGGTGGTCAAGCGCGGCCAGAGCGTGGTGTTGAACCTTCAGGTCAACCTCTCCGACCACGCCAACCACTCGCCGTACAGCTTCAACAACCCGTCGCTGGCGCAGATCGGCATCAAGGAGCCGCTCAACCGCCCGACCCTGCGCCAGGTGCAGTTCATCAAGGGCAACGTGACCGGCGTCGTCGCGCCGTCCAGCGCCAACTACACCAACGGCACCAACCCCTCCGCGGCCGTGATCGCGCGCTTCGACGCGTCGAGCTGGACCGCGAAGGGCAACACGCGCACCATGACCGTGACCATCCCGAACGTGCAGAACAACATGTACATCCGGGTGCGCGGCTCCAACCTGCCGGCGGCGGTTCCGGCCGAGACCGACGCGCAGGGCAACCCCCTCAACGACTGGGATCCCGAGAATGCGGATCAGGGCCCGTTCGTGCCCTGCAACGACGCCGCGTGCCCCTCGCACCTGGTGGTCCGCAACAACCAGAAGGTCTCCAGCTACGACGTGGCGGCGTGGTCGGACCTGTGGTTCTACTCGAACCCCATCTTCATCCGCGTCTCCGACCAGCCCGAGCTGCTGGTCGAGACCAACGCCAAGAAGGCCGTCCAGCTCGCCAAGGGCAAGTGACCCAGGGCAAGTGAGCCCAGGGCAAGTGAGCCTGTGACGAAGTGAGCCTTTAGCAACAATCCGGTCGCCGGCTTAGCCGGCGGCCGCACTGAACGACGCCGGGGGCTCCGCAAGGGTCTCCGGCTCTTTTCGCTTTCTGGAGCGTACCGTTTCCATGTCCGTTGATGCCGACGCCACGTTCGCCTCTGCCCCTCCCGCGCCGCGCGCCATTTTGGTCATCATCGCCATCGCCGCGCTCTCCGGCTTTGCCGGCCTCGGCTACGAGATCGTCTGGGCGCGCCTGCTCGCCGTGAGCCTCGGCCATGAGATCGTCGCCGTGCTGGGCGTCATCTCGGCCCTGTTCGCCGGCCTCGCCCTCGGCAGCCTCATGCTGGGCCGACGCATCGCCAGGAGCCCCCGCCCCGCCCTCTGGTACGCGGGGCTTGAGATGGTGATCGCCGCCTGGGCCCTCGCCCTCATCCCCCTCGCCGCCCTCGTGGGCGACCTCGTGCCCGTGCTCTCGCCGGTGGATGCGCCGGCGGCACGCCAATGGATCATGGCATTCGCGCTGCCCTTCGTCCTGCTGCTGCCGGCGACCCTCGCCATGGGCGCGACCCTTCCCGCGCTGGAAGCGATTCTCGCGCCGCGGCTGGCCTCGGGCGCCGCGGTCGGGCAGGTCTATGCGGCGAACACGCTCGGCGCCGTGCTCGGCACCCTCGGCACCGCCTTCTTCATCATTCCCGCGCTGGGCCTTGCCGGCACCCTCATGCTCTGCGCGGCCATCAATGGGGCCTGCGCCGTCGCCATGGGAGCCCTGGGCAGCGGGACGCTGGCCGCAGGAACCCCGCACAGCGTCCGGGCGAACGTTGCGCGCCGCGGGGCGACGCACATCTGGCCCGCCCGCCTGCCCGCGCTCTTCCTGACCGGCCTCCTGGGCATCGGCTACGAGGTGCTGTCGGTCCGGGTGCTGAGCCAGATCCTCGAGAACACCATCTACACCTTCGCCATCCTGCTCGCGGCCTATCTCGCCGGCACCGCGCTCGGCGCCACGCTGCGCAACGCGATGCCTGAGACGCCCCAGCCGGCCCGGCGCACGGCGCTGCTGGTGGCCGCCACCGCGCTCACCTGCCTCATGGGCGCGGTCCTGCTCGGCCTCTCCGACCAGATCCTGTCCGCCCTGCGCGACCTGCTGCCCGCCACCATGACCGGACGCCTTGGCGCCGAGCTCGGGGTGGGCGCCCTCGTCTTCCTGCCGCCCACCATCGCCATGGGCGCGCTCTTCACCGACCTCGCCCAGGCGTCCAGCGACCATGCCGGGGGCGTCGGGCCAGCGCTCGCCGCCAACACGCTGGGGGCGGCCCTCGCCCCGATCCTGTTCGGGCCGGTGCTCCTGCCGCTCCTCGGAGCGAAGCTCGTCTTCGCGCTCATCGCGCTCGGCTATCTCCTGGTGCTGCCGAACCTGACGGCACGCGCGCTCGCGGGGGCGGGACTGGCGGCGGCCGCCAGCCTCGCCTTCCTCCTGTCACCGCTTTCGCTGCGCTTCGTGCCCATTCCCGTGGGCGGCGCCCTGATCTGGCACCGCGACGGCGTGATGGCGTCGGTGAGCGTGGTGCGCAACAGCGCCGGCGACGAGCACCTTCAGGTGAACAACCATTTCCGCATGGGCGGCAGCGCCTCGATGCGCTCCGATCACCGCCAGGCGCACATCCCCCTGCTGCTCCACCCCCGGCCGGAGCGCGCCCTCTTCCTCGGGCTCGGCACGGGGGCGACGCTCTCGGCGGCGGGCGACCACCCCGGGCTCCGGGTGGACGGGGTCGAGCTGGTGCCGGAGGTGGTGGAGAGCTTTCCCTTCTTCGCCCGGTCGGCGCCGCAGCTCGGGCGCAATCCGGATATCCACATCCATGTGGCCGATGCCCGGCGCTTCGTGCGCGCGGCCGGCGCGCCCTATGACGTGATCGTGGCCGACCTCTACCATCCCTCGGTGGACGGCTCGGGCGCGCTTTATGCCCGCGAGCATTTCGCGGCGATCCGCGCCCGCCTCGCGCCCGGCGGCCTGTTCTGCCAGTGGCTGCCGCTCCACCAGCTCGACATGGAGACGCTGCGCGTCATCGTGCGCACCTTCCTCGACGTCTTTCCCGATGCGGATGCCTATCTCGCGCAGCTCAGCGTCGAGACCCCGCTCATCGCGCTGGTCGGGCGCAACGCGCCGTCGACCTATCCGGCCGACTGGCTCGCCCGGCGGGTCAACGATCCGGCGCTGGGCGCGCGCCTCGCCGCCGTGGACCTGCCCGACAGCCTGTCCCTGTTCGGCCTCTATCTGGCGGGGCGTCCGGAGCTGGCCGCCTTCGCCGGCCCCGGCCCCCTCAACACCGACGACCGGCCCTTCGTGACCTCACTGGCGCCGCGCCTCGCCTATGCGCAGCAGGACCGGCCCGCCGATCGCCTGCTGCAGCTCCTGGATGGGCTTCATCCCGCGCCCGAGGCGCTGCTCGCCGGTAAAGACGCGGCCGCCGGTGCGCGGCTCGCCGCCTATTGGCGGGCCCGCGACGCCTATCTCGCGCTGGGCGCCCAGGTGCTGGAGGCGAACGGGCCGCAGAGCCAGGGCCCGCGCGACATGATCGGGATGCTGGCGCCGCGCCTCCTCGAGATGGTGCGCACCAGCCCCGACTTCACCCCCGCCTACGATCCGCTGCTCGCCATGGCGCGCCGGCTGGCGCTCAGCGATCCTGCGTCTGCCCGCCGGCTCCTAGAAGCGCTCGATAAGGCGAATTCGGCCCGGCCGGAAGCGCGGCGGGCTTTGGAGGCATTACCCCCGGGCTAGCCTCCGGAATCGAGCCGTCCGCCGCCGGCACCGAGAAGGCGATGGAGCCGCCGTCATCGTGATAGTGGCGGCGGAAATAACCGTTCCATTCGATGAGATATTTGCCCGGCGGCAGGGCATCGGTGATGCGGAAGGTGGTGCTGCGCACGTCCTTCGGCCCCCGCGTCCAGTCGGTCGCCCACACGGTGTTGCCGGCGCCCACCACGCGCACGTCGCGCAGCTCGAACTCGTCGGTGAAGTCGATGGTGACCGGCTGCTGCGGATCGCGCACCACCTCGTTGGGCGCCGGCGACGACTGGTCATAGGCGCATTGCGCGAAGGCGGGGGTCGCCGCCACGGCCCAAAGGCCGCAGAGGATCACCGCGGAGGCGGGAAGGACCTTCATCATATCGCTCCAGAATTGGCGTCCCGTCGTCCTGGCCCCGTGCTGCGCCGCCCGCTCACGCGAAGCGGATGGCGTAGCCGAGATTGTCGAGCCGATCGGGGATGGCGTTGAAGGCGACCGAGATCCGCCGGTCGCCCTGGTTCACCGGGACCTCGTGCAGCAGGTAGCTCGGAAACATCACGAGATCGCCCGCGCCGGTGACGGGCAGCGCCCACTTGCCGGCATTGAAGGCGTTGATCGCGGCGTTCGGGTTGTTGTTGTTGAAGATGAAATCGGAGCCCCCGATGGCCTTGTGAAACACGAGGTTGGCCGAGGGGTGCGCGGGCGTCAGATAGACGACGCCGGAGATGAAGCTGTTGGCATGCGTGTGGATCGCCTGGCGCCCGCCGGGCTCCAGCACGTTCACCCAGATTTCCTTGATCTGCCACCTGAGCTGCTCGCCGAACAGCACCTCGCCGAACTCGGCGACCTTCGGCAGCACAAGGCCGCCGAGGCGCGCGAACAGGGAATTGGCCTGATCGCCGGTCACCGCCGTATGGGACAGCCGATCGGAATAGGCGTTGGTCATGCTCGTCGTGCCCGCCACGTCCTTCGCGAGGGCCGCGACATCGTCGGCACCCAGCAGGCTCTCCACCCGCATGACGGGCGTGGGAAAAAGTCCGATGAGCTGAGTCACGATGGCGCCTGCAGGTCTTGGGGCGGGAGGAGATCGCGCGCACTTTCCCCAGGGGCCATGACCGCCACATGACGTTCCGCGGCCGGCAGCCGTTTTATGGCGACGCTTCAACCAGGGGCGGTCCCGTCGCGATATCCCAACCCGGCCGGTGCGGGATCCCTCAATGACTCGGATCTGAATCCGTGGGCGAGGGCTGCGGGCGTCTCGGCACGACGATGCTCTGCCGTGGCGCCGCCGGACCCGCCGCCGGTCCTGCCGCCGGCCCCGCCCCGGAGGCTCCGCGGGGAGAGGGCGGGGAAGCCGAATCCCTCGCCTGGCGCTCCGGAAGGGCGAGCGTCACGCTGCCGGCGTCCGACCGAAGCGTGACGTCGCGCGGGCTCACCTTGCGCAGGCTCCATCCCTCATGCGCCTCTCCCGTCCGCAGGCGCAGGACCTTGCTGGTGGCCGCATCGACGAAGATGCCGAAGCTCTCCGCCGGGCCGACGACCGTCCCGATCAGGGTCAGCCGCGGAACCGCCGGCGGAGGTGGGGCGGCGACCGGCACGGACACCTGCGGCGGTGCCGGCACGGCGAGCGCGGGCGGGCGGCGGGAGGGTGAGAAAAGCGGTCGTTCGCGGGTCGCGGACAGGCGCTCCAGGGGCACCGCCCACAAGGGATTGCCGCGCGGCGCGTCCGCGCCTTGAGGCTCCCCCGCGGCGCCGAAGATCGCCACCGATGGCTCTGGGATCGGACCGTCGGCCGGGTCCTGATCCGGCCCGGCCGCCAGAGCGCCAGCCGCGCCGGCTGCCAGAACGGCCAACGCCAGGACGCAGCGGCCCCACGGGTTCAAAGATGGCCCGAACGATCTCATGACGCCCCCTGCCATCGCCCGTAGACGGTGAGGGTCACCCGCAGCGCTCCCGCCCCCGATCCCTCGTCCTGCCCCGGCTGCACTGCGAGCTGCCGCACGAACAGGTAGGGCTGGCCCGCCTCCAGATCGTAGAGGAGGTTCTGCAGTTCCGGCTGCCGCAGCTCCAGTGCGGCGGTGACGGCCACGAAGTCCGGACCGAACGGGGCCGCCTCCAGCTCGACGCGGGAGGAGAGGATCCGGCCATCCGCCCGCTCCGCCGCCGCGGCGACGCGCTGCATCAGCACCGCTCCGGCCACCGTCAGGGAGGGGCCCTCCAGGAAGGGCGAGCCGGCCCGGTCGTCCTGCCCGGCCGCCTCGCCCGGCGTCGCAGGCTTGCGGCCCTGAAGGCGGTCGAGGCGGTCCTGCGCCTCGGCGACGGCCGCCCGGCGCGCCATCAGATCGGTCACCGCCCCGAGACCGATGGCGACAAGAACGAGCACCAGCGCGGCATAGCCGATGACCGCCGCCAGCGGCCGCAGATCCTTGGTGTAGCGCGCGAGCGAGGCGGTCATCGTGCGGCCTCCCAGGGCAAGGCGATGCGCGCGTCGATCTGGAAGCGCTCGCCGTCGGCACCTTCGGCGCGGGTGGTGGGCGCCGAGAAGGTCGCCTGCGAGAAGCGCCGGGAGCGCTCCAGCAGCGCGATCAGCGCCGAGGCTTCCCGCGAGATGCCGGTCAGGCCCACCTTTCCGTCGTCGATCTCGAGCTGGGTGAGATAGGTGCCGTCGGGCAAAGCGTCGGAGAGCGCGTCGAGGACCAGCACGGTGGAGGCCTCATCGCGCTTGAGCCGCTCCAGGGTGCGCAAGGCCGCGCCCTGCGCCCCGGTGCCGTCACGCGCAGCCAGGAGGATGCGGCGCTGGGTGGCGATGCGCCCGTCCAGCGATTCGAGCTCCGCATCGAGATCTGCCGCGAAATAATTGCCGACCGAAACGGCCAGGGTCGCCGCAACCGCCGCAGCGCCGAGCACCGCGAGCAGCACCTGCCGGATCCGCGCGCCTTGGCCATTGCGGCCAGAGGAGTCGTCCAGCACCCGCACGCGCGCGCCATCGGCCTGCGTCATCACCACCACGGCACGGGCGCCGAGCCCCTTGAGCGCGTCCGCCAGCAGCGCGACGTGCGCCCGCGGCGTTGCCACCACCTTCAGGCCGATACGCTCCCCCTCCCCCTCCACCGGCTCGGTCCAGCCATAGGCCGCCGCCTGTGCGCTCCAGGGCGTCAGGCGGTCGATCTGCGCGCGGACGATGCCGGCAAGGAAATCCCCCGCCGCTCTGGGCAGCTCCAGGGGCTGGACCAGGAAACGGGCGGGGCTGAGGACCAGCTCCACGTCCCGCCCCTTCAGCGCCGATCCGAGCGTCGCCGGAACCGCGGCGCCATCGAGCCGGAACGGCGCGTTCGGCCCCAGCGGCGCGCCGACGAGGTGGAAGGCGCCCGCCTCGTCGGCCTCCTCCACCCGGACCTTCTGGCCGCGCTTAAGGCTCGCCAGAGCCGCCGCGAGGGTCTCGGCCACGAGGTCGATGAAGGCCGAGAAGGCATCAAGAATGCGTTGCAGGCTCATGGCATGGCTCGCGCGGGATCGACATCGTCGCTCCAGGTCAGAACGCGATAGGGGTCCGCGTCGAAATCATTGAGGAGGATCACCGCTTCCGCACCCCGCGTCCGGCCGCTGGCGAAGGCGATGCGCACGCGCACCCGCACGGCCTCGCCGCCGGTCGAGACGGTGCCCGTGGCGGCCGCGATCTGGCTGCCCGCCTGAGCCTGCCGGCTCTCCCCTGGAAGGCCGGAGCCGACATCGCCGCCCGCCGCGGCGCTTTCCACCGCGGCGCGCACCAGGGGATCGGCCTCCTTCAGATTGAGCTCGTTGCGTCCGTTGTAGACGGTGAGGACAGGCAGCGCGGCCGTAACCAGAGCCGGCGGGAGGCCGCGCACGCGCCAAACCTCCTGGGCGTGGACGAAGGGACCGCCGCGCGGCGCGTCGTCCGGGCCGGCAGGGCGAAACGCATCATCGGCGTCGCCGGCATCGGTCGGCGTGCGCCAGGCGACGATGGCGTCGGCATAGCGTCCCGAGTCCGGCGGCGCGGCGCCGAGCGCCGTGAACAGCCCCGCGAGCAGTTCGCGCGAGGCCCCGTTGAGGTCGATGCGCGCCTTCTCGCCACGAAACCGCGCCTCCACATCGGCCTGCCCCATGCGGAAGCTGACCTGCCCGCTGGCCGGCCGCTCCGCCACCGGCACCGACAGCAGCTTCAGCGCCGCAAGCTCCACCGCCGCGGTCGCGAGGCCCTGGGCCAGAAAGCCGTCGTCCCGCGCCCGCGCGCCGACGGCGGTGTCGGAAACATAGACCGAATAGACCGCCACGAAGGCCGCCAGCGCCACCAGGATCCACAGCACCGCCACGAGCACGAAGCCCCGGCGGCTGGCCTTGGCGCGGCGCGGCGCGATCATCGGGCCCCTCCATCGGCGAGGCCGCCGCTGCCACCCTGCGTGCCGGCCTCGGCCGCCGCCTGGGCGGAGACCTCCTGACGCGGCTGGGCCACCGAGGGGGCGGTGCCGCACAGCTTCGGCCGTGCCGTGTCGGTGACGCAGGAGGCCGGCACCTCGGCGCGGATGACCACGGCGGTGGAAAGATCGAGCGCCCGCCCGCTGCGTCCATCCAGAATGGCGATGCGGACCGCGCGCGGCAGCTCCTCCACCGCCAGCCAGCTTTCGCGCCAGGCGCCGTCCCGCCCGGCATAGGAGAACAGGACGCGCAGCGGCGCCTTCAGCAGCAGCGCCGAGGGGCCGAAGGCCGCCGCATCGCCGTCCGGCGGGCGCGGCACATAGGGAGCTGCCCGCCGCGCGAAGTCGGCGTCGGGACCTTCACCGGAAGGCGCCAGCTCCACGATCTCCAGCCCCGGCCGCGCATTGGGCCCGAGCGCCGTGCGCACGAAGGTGACCGTGCCCGGCGTGCCGCGAAACAGCGGCCGCGGCGTTTTCGTATCGGCGGGCACGAATTCCGCCGCCGCGAGGTCGGCGGCCATGCGGTCCACAGCGAGGGCGACGAGCTCGCTTTGCTGCACCCGGTCGAGCCCGCGCTTCCAGTTCGGAAGCCAGGCTCGCGTCACCATGGCGAGGGCTCCCATGACAAGACCGGTGAGCGCCAGCGCCACCAGCACCTCCACGAGGGAGAAGCCGGCCGATCGGGCGCGCGGGGCCGCATGCTGCGGGGCGCGTGTCATGGGCGGGCGCTCCGCATCATTGCGCCGGGCTCCGCACGAGCCGCACAGTCTGCAGCGCCACCATCTCCCCGGAGGCCGCGCGCACGCGGATGAGCACCTCGCGCGCGCGCCACGCCCCGCCGTTCGCCAAGCCCTGCACGGCCATGGGGCTGACGTCCATGCGCCAGCTCAGATCCGCGATCTTTCCATCGGTGCGGCCGAGCGCAAGGGCGGCGCGGGAGGGGATGCCGGTCGCCACCGCCCTCGCCGTCTCCATCAGCGCGGCCCGGCGCTCCAGGGTGCGCGAGGCACGCGCGCTGGTGCCGGCAAGGGTGCCGATCGAGGCCAGCACGGCCGCCGCCACCGCCAGGGCGACGAGCACCTCGACCAGGGTGAAGCCGGAGCGGGCCGCCCGGCTACGAGCTGCGACGCGGGGCAATCTCCACTCCTCCGGTGAGCCAGTTCACCCGCACCTCGAAGCCCGCGCCCGGCCGCAGCAGCGCCACCACCCCGCCGCAGGACAGGCCGCTGGCGAAGAAACGGATCGCCCCGCCGGCCGGACGGCCGCTGCAATAGCGCGGCAGCGTCGCCTCGATGCGCACGTCAGAGGGGAGATGCACGGTCCGCCCGCTCGCCCCGGAGCGGATGCGGCGCGCCGGGGCATCCACCAGGGTCGCCACCGCCACCCCTCCGCGCAGGGCGGCCGTGCGGTCCGACTTGATAAGGGCCGCGACCTCCAGCGCATAGGCTTCGAGCCGCGCCCGCGTGGTGCCCAGCGGGACGCGCGGCAGCGCGAAGGAGGCGATGGCCGCGACGATGGCGAGCGCGCATACCACCTCCAGGAGGCTCACGCCCGCCGTCTCGCGGCGGACCCGCCGGGCGCAGGCGCGGCGCGCCCTCATTTGGTCCAGCTCGCGATGTCGGCCGCGGTATCGGTGCCGCCCTCCTGCCCGTCCGAGCCGAGGGAGACGATGTCGAACGCGCCATGGGCGCCGGGCGAGCGATAGATATAGGGCTTGCCCCAGGGATCCTCCGGCACCACGCCGCCCTTCAGGTAAGGGCCGTTCCACGCGGCGGCGCTCGGCGTGCGCTGGACCAGCGCGGCCAGCCCCTCGGAGGTGGAGGGATAGCGCCCGGCGTCGAGATAATAGAGATCGAGGGCGCTGGAGAAGCCCTGGATCTGGATCTTCGCCGTCTTCACCTTCGAGCTGCTGAGATAGCCGAGCACGCGCGGCCCCACCAGCGCGACGATGAGGCCGATGATGGTGATGACCACCAGGAGCTCCACCAGCGTATAGCCCGCCTGGGCGCAGCGGCGGCGACGCCGCAATCCGGGCCGGGCGGAGGAGGAGACGGACGAGGTCGAAAGGCTGCTGTTCACGCGGATCACCCGATGCTTTGGCTGACCGACAGGAGCGCGGTCATGACCGAGACGATGAGCCCGCCCACCACCACGGAAATGGTGATGATGGCGAGGGGGCCGATGACGGCGACCACCTTCGCCAAAGCGCGCTGGAGCTTTTCCTCATAGAAATCGGCGATGCGGCCGGAGAGCAGCGCGAGCTGTCCCGTCTCCTCGCCGAGCCGCAGCATGCGGATGGCCATGGGCGGCAGCACCTGGCTCTCGGCGAAGGCATCCGAGAGCCGCCCGCCGTGGCGCACCCGGTCCGCCGCGCTCTCCCACAGGACCGATTCCGCCCCCGCCGACATCACGTCGACGATGATGCGCAGCGCCGCCGTGAGGGTGACGCCATTGCCGAGCAGGATGCCGAGGTTGCGGCAGAACACCGCCGTACGGCGGAACATGAGCACGGCGCGCACCAGCGGCAGCCGCGCGAGCGCGCCCATCAGCGCCCCCCGCGCCTCCTTCCGCCGCAGCACCAGCCAGCCCGCGAGCGGCAGCAGCACCAGACCGAGCAGCACCGCCTGGGTGTGCGCCTGGAGGAAATCGGAGAGGTCGAGCAGGGTCTCCACCGCCGGATCGAGCTTGGCCCCCATGTCCCGGAGCACGCCGGAGAATTGCGGCAGCACGAACAGCAGGAAGAAGACCAGAACGCCGCCCGCCGCCAGCAGCACGAAGGCGGGATATTGCAGCGAGTCCGTCACCTTGCGCCGCAGCTCCTCGGCCCGGGCGCGCTCGCCGGCGAGCAGCTCCAGCATCCGGTCCACCGTGCCGGAGGCCTCGCCCACCCGGACCAGCGCCACATAGACCGGCGGGAACAGCTTCGGCTGGGCGGCAAGGGCGCCCGCAAGGCTCTCCCCGGACAGCAGATCGGAGCGCAGCTTGCGCACCACGGGGCGCATGCGTCCGAGATCGGCATCGCCGGACAGCAGCTCCAGCGCCTCGTCGAGCCGCGCTCCGGCCCGCAGCAGCAGGGCAAGGTCGCGGGTGAAAAGGGTGACATCCTGCGGGCGCGGCGCGCCGAGGGAGAAGCCGAAGCCGCCGCCGGTTCCCGCCTCGCGCGCCTTCGCCGTCTCCACCGGCACGAGGCCGAGGAACTCGATGCGCCGGCGCACCTCCGCCTCGGTGGGCGCGGCGATCTCCCCGCTCACGAGCTGGCCGGTCTGGGTCAGGGCCCGGTAGGTGAAATTCGCCATGGCCGTCAGCGCACCGTGGTCACGCGCAGCACCTCGGCCGCCGAGGTGAGCCCGGCGCGGCACTTGGCGACGCCGTCCTCCAGCATGGTGGTCATGCCGGCGGCGATGGCGGCGCGGTCCACCGCCGAGGCCCCCGCGTGACGGTCGATCAGCTCGCGGATCTCATCCGTCAGGGTGAGGATCTCGAACACGCCGATGCGCCCGCGATAGCCGACCCCGCCGCAGCGCTCGCAGCCCTTGGGCTCGTAGACCGTCTCGCCGGCCGCAAGGCCGATGGCGGCGTAGCGCGGATCGTCCTCCACATCGCCGGCGGACAGGGTGCGCGGCGCCTTGCAGCGCTCGCAGAGCTGGCGCACGAGGCGCTGGGCGATCACCGCGCGCAGGGTGGACTTGAGCAGGAAGCCTTCCACCCCGAGATCCAGCAGGCGCGGGATGCAGGCGGCGGCCGTGTCGGTGTGGAGGGTGGTCAGCACCAGATGGCCGGTCAGCGCCGCGTGGACGGCGATATGGGCGGTCTCCGGATCGCGCACCTCGCCCACCATGATCACGTCCGGGTCCTGGCGCAGGAAGGAGCGCAGGGCGGCCGCGAAGGTGAGCCCGATGGCCGGCTTCACCTGCGACTGGTAGACCCCGCGGATCTCGTATTCCACCGGGTCCTCGATGGTGAGGATCTTGCGCGTCGGCTCGTTGAGGAGCGAGAGCACGGTGGCGAGCGTCGTCGTCTTGCCCGAGCCCGTGGGGCCGGTGACGATGATCATGCCGTGCGGCAAGGCGAGCAGGCGCGTCAGCGTCGCGTCGTCCTGCGCGGAGAAGCCCAGCTTGTCGATGGAGAGCACGCCCTTGTCGCGGGCGAGCAGGCGGATGACGGCGCTCTCGCCATGCTGGGTCGGCATGATGGCGACGCGCACGTCCAATTCGTTCCGGCCGAGCTTGAGGCGCGCCGCGCCGTCCTGCGGCAGGCGGCGCTCGGCGATGTCGAGGCCGGCGAGGATCTTGATGCGCGAGATCACCGCCTGGGGCAGCACGTCGGCGAGCGCGTTCACCGGGCGCAGCAGCCCGTCCACCCGCAGCCGCACTTCGAGGCCCGAGCGGAACGGGCCGATATGGATGTCGCTGGCGCGCAGCTCCAGCGCCTTCTCGAACAGGTCGTTCACCGCGCGCACCACCGGCGCGCCCGAGGCCAGATCGCGCAGGCTGTCGATATCCTCGTCGGCCCGCTCGGAGGCGGCCTCGCCGGGGCCGGTCGCCGGCGCCTCGTCCTGGCCGAGCCGCTCGGCGAGAACCGTGGCGATGTCCTCGAAGGACGCCACCGTGAGCCGCACCGCCTGGCCGAGCGCGATCTCGGCCGCCTTGCGCGCGGTGGCATCGGTGGGATCGCCCACCGCAAGGCAGGCCGCCCCGTCCGCCGCGCGATAGGGCATCACCGTCATCTCGCGCAGGAAGCGGGCGGAGAAATGCGCCACCAGGGGCGCCGCCGCCATCAGCGCGGGCAGGCCGACACGCGGCAGGCGATAAAAGCGCGCGACCTCGTCGGCGAACTCCCCGCCGGCAAGCTCGCTCGCCTCCCAGATGGTGCGCAGGGTCTCTGTCGCTTCCGGCCCGGCCGGCACGCCGGCATCGGCGGCGCCCTCGCGACGCACGTGCCCACCCCTGGCGAGAAAGCTCACGAAGTCGCCAGGGCCAGCGCCAGTCATCCCGCGTTTCCGTTGTCCGTGAAGACCAAGCCGAGAGCGGCCGCCCGCTTGGGTCCCGCTGCGGCCGCAAAAGCACCGGCTTCAAGCCGCCGATGGACGTCCGCCAGGCATCCCCACCGGCCATCGACGGTGCCACGCCCCGGCCATGCCGCTGGAGCCCCGCAGCAGCAGCGATCAGCCGGGATATTCGTCACGTCTGATGAAGGTTTGACGGCAGCTTCATGACACGCCGGCTACAGGCAGGAAACGCCCGCGTCCGGCGGCTTCCCGGCAGCACGCCTGCGCGTTGCCGGCAACACGCCAGCACACGCAGAGGAAGCGCCCTAATATTTCTGTCATACGCCGTCGATACTAGATCGTCGTCGTCGGGAGTTCGGGGCCATCCACCTCGATCAACAAGCCGGCTAGTTATCGAGCCATCGGGTGGCGTTTGTACCAGGATCGGCGATACCGGGCCGCGCTCAGGACGGGCGTGCTGCGCATGTTGTGGGCTGCCCTCGCGACCGCGAGCCTTGGCGCGTGCTCGCTGATTCCCGAGGACGTGCGCCCGCCGACCGTCGAAGACCAGGTGCGCAACATCGACCTTCTGCCCCGCCAGACCCAGCCGGTGCCGCAATCCTCCGATCTCCCCGATGACCGCCAGGCGGTGGAATATTTCGCCACGAACTCCGCCTCGGGTGTCGCCAACGCCGCGCCCGGGACGGCGGGCGGCGCCGGGCGCGGCGGGACCGGCGGCTACGATCTCAACTTCGAGAACACGCCGGTTGCCTCGGTCGCCAAGGTGGTGCTGGGCGACATCCTCGGCCAGGGTTACGTGGTCGATCCGCGCGTGCAGGGCACGGTGAGCCTCTCCTCCGCCCGCCCGGTGCCCAAGGCGGACCTGATCTACGTGCTGGAAAGCGCGCTCAGGACCAACAATATCGCCATGGTGCGCGATCCTGCGGGCTACCGTCTCGTGCCGATCGCCGAAGCGGCGGGGGCCGGTGGCGTCGACGTGGGCGCGTCCCAGCAGACGCCCGGATATGGCGTCTCCGTCGTGCCGCTGCGCTTCGTCTCGGCCGAGACGCTGCTGCCCATCGTGGACAGCTTCGCCACCAGGGCCGGAATGGTGCGGGTCGATCCCGGCCGCAATCTGCTGATGGTGCAGGGAACCGCCGCCGAGCGGCAGACCGCCATCAACAGCGCCCTGTCGTTCGACGCGGACTGGATGAGCGGACAGTCGGTCGGCGTCTATCCCGTGCGCAACAGCGCGCCCGAGCCGCTCATTGCCGAGCTTGAGACCGTCATGGACACGGGCGAGGCGGGTCTCAGCCGCAACATGGTGAAATTCCAGGTCATCTCCCGCCAGAATGCGATCATGGTGGTGGCCCGCAAGCCCGAGCTGCTGCGCGCCGCCGCCAACTGGATCTCCCGTCTCGACCGCTCCGACACCACGGTGGGCGTGCGGGTCTATCGCCTGCGCTACGGCGAGGCCCGCCAGATGGCGAAGGTGCTCAACGAGCTGTTCATCGGCGGATCCGCCGCCGGCCTCGACCAGGCGGCGAGCCAGATCGCGCCGGGCTCCGCGGCCTCGGTCACATCGAGCGGGGACGGCGCGGGCGGCCTTTCAGTGCAGCAGCGGCTCGGCGCCACGCCTCCCGGCGGGCAGGCCGGGACGACGGGCCGCCCCGGGGGCGCGGATGCGCCCGAAGGCAATCCGGCCGGCGCCGCAGAAGGGGGTGGCGGAGGCGGCCCCGCGCTGCTGCCGGGCGTGCGCATCACCGCCGATGTCGTGAACAATTCCCTGCTGATTTACGCCAGCCAGGAAAACTACCGCATCGTCGAGCGCACCCTCATGCAGCTCGACAAGCCGCAGCTCCAGGTGGCGATCGAGGCGACGGTCGCCGAAGTGACCCTCAACGACAAGCTCGCCTATGGCGTGCAGTTCTATCTCACCAGCAAGGATCTCGGGCTCGGCCGCAACAACGGGTCGGTCGTCAACACCCTGGCCACCGAGGCCCAGGACCAGCTCATCAACCGCGTGCTGCCCGGCTTCAACCTCCTGGTCGGCCGCGAGAACCAGCCCCGCGCCATCCTCGACGCCCTGCACACCATCACCGATGTGAAGGTCCTCTCGAATCCGTCCCTCGTGGTGGTGGACAATCAGCCGGCCACCCTCCAGGTGGGCGACGAGGTGCCCGTCTCCACCGGCAGCGCCACGGTGCTCTCGTCCAGCAACACGGTGGTGAACACCATCGAATACAAGAACACCGGCATCATCCTGCACGTGGTGCCGCGGGTGAACGTCAACGGGCAGGTCCGGCTCGATGTGGAGCAGGAGATCAGCAACGTCACCCAGACCACCACCTCCGGCAGCACCAGCAATGGCAGCGGCGGGACGACCCTCACGCCCACCGTCTCCCAGCGCAAGGTGAAGAGCACCATCGCGGTGGCGAGCGGACAGACCGTGCTGCTCGCCGGCCTCATCAGCGAACGCCACGAGGGCATCCGCCAGGGCATCCCGGTGTTCGACCAGATCCCCGGCGTCGGGGAGGCGTTCGGTCACCGCGATTCCGACATCAAGCGCACCGAGCTGATCATCTTCATCCGCCCGCAGATCATCCGCGACAATGTGGATGCGCACACCGTGGCCGAGGAGTTGCGCGCCAAGATGCGCGGTACCGTGGGCGTGCCGCCCGGCGCGCCACAGCCGCCCTTCATGAACAGGTGAGCGCCTCATGCCGTCCCCGATCGACCGCTCCCTCCTCATGCCCTTCGCGGACGACGTCCCGCGGACCGCGATACTGGCGGCCCTTTGCGTGGCGGCCATGGCGGCGAGCCTGATCATGGCGCCCGGCGCCGGCGGCCTGCTG
Source organism: Xanthobacter autotrophicus (assembly GCA_017849325.1). GTDB lineage: Bacteria > Pseudomonadota > Alphaproteobacteria > Rhizobiales > Xanthobacteraceae > Xanthobacter > Xanthobacter autotrophicus_B. Next base: position 18,864 of record JAFIHR010000275.1, read on the forward strand.
GCGGCCGGCCTCGTCCCGGTGCTGGTGGCCATCGCAGCGTGGGACGCGCGGCTCTTCCTCATTCCCGACACGCTGTCCGCCGCCGGCGCCCTGCTCGGCTTGGCCGCCGCGGCCCTGACGGCGGGCGGAACCGCTGCGGACATGACGAGCGCCACACTCCTCGCCGCCACGCGCGGGGCCGTGCTGGCTGGCCTGTTCCTCGCCATCCGCACCGGCTACCGGCTGCTGCGGGGGCACGAGGGCCTGGGCCTCGGCGACGTGAAGCTCGCAGGAGTCGCCGGCATCTGGCTCGAGCCCGCCGGCATGGTGGCAGCGGTGGAGATCGCCGCCCTCTCGGCCCTGGCCGCCATCGGCGTTCGCCACTTCCTCTCAGGCCGGACGTTCCGGCCCCGCGCCCGCCTCCCCCTCGGCCTCTTCCTCGCGCCCGCCATCTGGATCGCCTGGGTCCTGGAGCGAACCGTCATGCCGGCGACCTGGCCATGAGCACCCACCCGGACGCCGCGAACCGGAAGAACCTTCCGGGCCTCCCCCGACGCCGCCGGCAGGTGCTGGGGGCCGTTCTCATGCTGGCGTTCGCCTTGCTGGCCGCGTGCCCGGTCGCAGCGCGCGAGCCCACCATGGCCCAGGCCTATGCCGCTTATGCCCGGAAGGATTTCGAGGAGGCGGGCCAGCTGCTGATGCCGCTGGCGGCGCAAGGCATCGCCGACGCGCAGGCCCTGCTCGGCTTCCTTTACGAGTACGGCAAAGGCGTCCCGCAGAATTTCGTGCTGGCCGGCGAATGGTATGGCTGCGCGGCGGAGCAGGGACAGGCGACGGCGCAATATTTCCTCGGGCTGCTCTACGACAAGGGACGCGGCGTGCCGCGCGACGTGGTGCTGTCCCAGAAATGGCTGATCCTGGCGGCGGCACGGGCCACGCGCGCGGAGCGCGACACCTACACGCGGATGCGTGACGCGGTCGCCACGAAGATGAGCACCGCACAAAGGGCAAGGGCGCAGGACCTTGCCGCCGGATGGGTTCCCGGGCCGCCGCTTCCCCATCCCCTGCCCTGAGCAAGGCGCCTCAGGAGGCGGCGGTTTAGCGTCACCAGGCGCGGCACGGTTCGGCCCCGCGACGGAGAGCCCCGGGCGCGGCGCAGCCAGCAAAACCAATAGCTTGTGCGATCTGGAGGCATGGTGCGGACGGCGGGGCTCGAACCCGCATGCCAAAGGCGAGGGATTTTAAGTCCCTTGCGTCTACCGATTTCGCCACGTCCGCACGCCAGGCCAGCAGCGGCCCGACACCACACATCGGGACACGCACGCGCCCCGGGGCGCCGCCGCGCCATGCCGTCGGATGGTGCCGATTCCGGCCTGACGAAGCCCCCGCCGGCTACATACACCATTCCGTGATACGCGAATTGACGGTTTGGGAAAATGCACGCCATCCGCGCCGTGTCCACGGCGGGCAAGCGCGCCGCGGGCAGGCATCGGGCGAGGTTTCAGGGCCGGTGCGACTTCAGGGTCCGGCATCGGCGGTCAGCCCGGAGCGCAGGCGGACCTGGGCGGCCTCGTCGAGCCCGAGGCCGGTGGCCAGATAGGCCTCCATGGAGCCGAACTTCTGCCCCACCTCGTCGAACGCGGCCTCCAGATAGCTGGCCCGGACCCCCAGCACCGGCTCCAGCAGCGCCGCATCGCCGCCGGCCGAGCGGAAGCGCGCCATCAGGGGCTCCAGGGCCGGCAGAAGCTGCTCATTGGTCAGGAGATAGTCGCGCAGCACGTCATCGCGCGAGAC
>JAFIHR010000276.1 GCA_017849325.1 Xanthobacter autotrophicus
AGGGCCGAAACCTCAAGGCCGCGACCGAGCGTGCGTGTCTTCATGCGCCTCTCCCAAGGGTGAAGGGCCGGGCGCGACCGCGCCGGCCGGAAACTTGCCGTCTGTCCCCGCGCGTGCCGCAGGCCGGCGGCCGGCGGCACCATGTTGCCCGTCGGCGGTGCGCCGGCGGATGTGGCGGGCGCAGCCGGGGCAAGGGCCGCAGGCCTCATTTCAGGTGTGCAGGATTGCCGAACGAACGCGCGACCGCCGCCCCGCCCGACCACCGACGACGGCACACCGATGAGATAGAGGGTGGGAGGTCCAGAGATTAGGAGCTAAAAAGCGCATGAACTCATATGTGAGATTCATGAATGCACCGCGAGGACCTCGTTGATCTCAACGCCTTTCTCGCCGTCGCCGAGGAGCGCAGCTTCACCCGGGCGGCGGCCAAGCTCGGGACGTCGCAGTCCGCCCTCAGCCACACCATCCGGCGGCTGGAGGCGCGCATCGGCCTGCGCCTTCTCACCCGCACCACGCGCAGCGTTTCGCCGACGCAGGCCGGCGAACGGCTCCTCGCCACCCTGCGGCCGGCGTGGGACAGCATTGCCGGCGAGCTCGATTCCCTCGGCGAGCTCCGCGCCACCCCCGCCGGCACCATCCGCATCACCGCCTCGGCCCATGCGGCGGACACCGTGCTGTGGCCGGCGCTGACGCGCCTGCTCGCGGCCTATCCCGAGATCCGCGTGGAGCTGAGCGTCGATTCCGGCTTCACCGACATCGTCGCCGAGCGGTTCGATGCGGGGGTGCGCCTCGGCGAGGCCGTCGCCAAGGACATGGTGGCGGTGCGCATCGGGCCGGACCTGCGGATGGCGGCCGTCGCCTCGCCCGGCTATTTCCGGGACCACCCGGTCCCGCGCACGCCGCAGGACCTGGCGCAGCACAATTGCATCAACCTGCGCCTGCGAACCCTCGGCGGCCTCTATGCCTGGGAGTTGGAGAAGGCCGGACGGGAGATCCGCGTGCGGGTGGACGGACAATTCACCTGCAACAGCATCACCACCATCGTGCGGGCGGCGGAAGCCGGCCTCGGGATCGGCTTCGTCATGGCCGATCAGGTGCAGGCGCAGCTCGCGGACGGGCGGCTGGTCCAGGTGCTGGAGGACTGGTGCCCGCCGTTTCCGGGCTACCACCTCTATTATCCGAGCCGGCGCCAGCCCTCAGCCGCCTTCGCGGTGCTGGTGGAGGCGCTGCGCCATCGCGGCTGAGAAGCGCCGCGGCCGCGCAGGCGCCGGCCGTACCGCGCGGCTCTGAAGCGCGCCCGCCGTCCGCCTCTCCCCACCCCCACCCGCCCGGATGCCGTGAAAAATCGGCCCGCTTGACACGCTTCCGTTTGCAGTTTTATGTAGTATATCTTATATAAGACTTGACCGGAAACGCCGGCCGAGAGGAAAGCGAGGAGGCAAGCGTGAGTGCGCCGCAACTGCTGGTTCACGAGAACAAGGACACCGTGGGTGTCGTCGTGGTGGAGGGCCTGAAGGCCGGCACCGACATGCTGTGCGTGGTCACCCACGACAATTCGGCGTTCAACATGACCGCCAAGATGGACGTCCCCATCGGCCACAAGATCGCCCTCGCCGACATCAAGGCCGGCGACACCGTGTGGAAGTACGGCCAGGACATCGGCATCGCCAAGTCCGACATCGCCAAGGGCGAGCACGTCCACATCCACAACATGAAGACCAAGCGCTGGTGAGAGGCCGACAATGTCCGAAGTGATCATGTTCCACGCCGAAAGCGCGCCGAACCCCTTCAAGGGCGGCGCCCCGGACCAGTTCGTCACCCGCGCCACCCCGGCGGCGCGGGCCTCCGAGGATTATGTGAACGCCACCTTCCGCGGCTGGCGGCGCGAGAACGGGCGGGTCGGCGTGCGCAACCACGTCGTCATCCTGCCCCTCGACGACCTCTCCAACTCCGCCTGCGAGGCGGTGGCGGCCCATGTGAAGGGCACCCTCGCCCTGCCGCACGCCTATGGCCGCCTGCAGTTCGGCGCCGACCTCGACCTCTACTTCCGCACCCTGATCGGCATCGGCTCCAATCCGAACGTCGCCGCGGTGGTGGTGATCGGCATCGAGGACCAGTGGACCAACATCATCGTCGAGGGCATCGCCAAGACCGGCAAGCCGGTGGTGGGCTTCGGCATCGAGGGCAACGGCGACATCGCCACCATCGCCAGGGCCTCCTACGAGGCCAAGCGCTTCGTGCAGTGGGCCAACGAGCTGCCGCCGGAAACCTGCTCCATCTCGGACCTTTGGGTCTCCACCAAGTGCGGCGAGAGCGACACCACCACGGGCCTGTCGTCCTGCCCCACGGTGGGCAACATGTATGACAAGCTGATCCCGCGCGGCATCTACGGCGTGTTCGGCGAGACCTCCGAGATCACCGGCGCCGAGCATCTGTGCAAGGCGCGCGCGGCGAGCCCGGAAGTGGCGGAGAAGTGGTTCAAGATCTGGAAGTCCTACCAGGACGACGTGATCGAGGCCCACAAGACCAACGACCTCTCTGACAGCCAGCCCACCAAGGGCAACATCGCGGGCGGCCTCACCACCATCGAGGAGAAGGCCCTCGGCAACCTGGAGAAGATCGGCCGCGAGTGCACGTTCATCGATGCGCTCGAGCCGGCCGAGGCGCCGGCCAAGGGTCCCGGCCTCTATTACATGGACACCTCGTCGGCGGCGGCCGAATGCGTGACGCTGATGGCGGCGGCGGGCTATGTGATCCACACCTTCCCCACCGGGCAGGGCAACGTGATCGGCAATCCCATCGTGCCGGTGATCAAGATCTCCGGCAATCCGCGCACCATCCGCACCATGGGCGAGCATATCGACGTGGACGTCTCCGGCGTGCTGCGCCGGGAGATGACCATCCCGGAGGCCGGCGACGCGCTCATCGACATGATCGTGCGCACCGCCAACGGGCGCCTGACGGCGGCCGAATCCCTCGGTCACCGCGAGTTCGTGATGACCAAGCTCTATCGCAGCGCCTGAGGCCTGGGGGGACGGGCGCGCCGCGCTCGTCCCCGCCTTTCCGCGCCAGTTCCGCTCGCGCGCCAGGGTCCCTCGTCCGCGAAGTCCCCTCGTGCGCCGAGAAAAGGGCCGCCCGGCACATCGCCCGGCGGCCCTTTTTCGTTTCAGGCATCGGCCCCTGAGGCACCGCACGAGCAGCAGAGCGGCGCCCTCCCCGGCCAGCGCTGGAAGATGGAGCCGCATGACGGCTCCATCTTCCAGGCGCGTCAGGCGGCGGAGCGGCGCTGCAGGTCCTCCAGCAGCTCGACGGGCACGGGAATGCCCTCCTCAGCCGCCGTCGCGCGGGCCTTGAGGCGCCGCTCGCCGGGCAGGCGCGTGCCCTCCTGGCCGAGGATGGCGCCGATCAGCGTCTCCAGCCGCTCAAGATAATCGGCGCCGCCGAGTCGCACCGGATCCATCACCAGGAACAGGTGGCCGATGGCCGGCGGCGCCCCGTCCGCGGTGAAGAAGGAGCCGGCCTCGAAGCCGAACCGCCCGCCGGTGAGCCCCGCCGCAAGGATCTCCACCATGAGCACCAGCGCCGCGCCCTTGGCATCGCCGATGGGCAGCATGGTGCCGGCGAGCGCCGCCTTGGGATCGCTGGTGGGGCGGCCATCCGGATCGAGCGCCCAGTCATCGGGAATCTCTGTGCCGCGCTGGGCCGCGACCATGATCTTGCCGCGCGCCACCTTGCTGAGCGAGGCGTCGATGACGAGGGGCGCCGCCCCCGCGCGCGGCGTGGCGAAGGCGATGGGGTTGGTGCCGAACACTCCCGTCCGCCCGCCCCACGGCGCGATGGCGTGGGGCGAATTGGTGAAGGCGAGGCAGGCAAGCCCCTGCTCCGCCAGCTTTTCGGCGTGGTATCCCATGGCCCCGGCATGGTGGGAGGCGTGCACCGCCACGGCGACGATGCCGCTCTCGCGGGTGCGCGCCACCGCCGCCGCGAGGCCCGCCGCCACCGCCGGGAAGGCGAGGCCGTGGCGCGCATCCACCCGGAGCGTGGACACCGAGGTCCATTCCAGCGCCGGCACCGCCTGCCCGTTGACCTTGCCGGAGCGGATCTGGTCCGCATAGGCGGGAAGGCGCGAGAGGCCGTGGCTGGCGATGCCGTCGGCATCCGCCGCCACCAGCGCGGCCGCGGTGGCATCGGCGGCGTCACCGCTGGCGCCCGCCTGGAGCAGCACGGACCGGGCGAGCGCGCGCGCCGCGTCGAGCGAGAGATATTCCGTCATGCCGCCTTCTCCTGAAGCACCCGCGCGACGGCCTCCGCCACCGCGGCGCTGACCCGCACGTTGGATTCCACCGTCACGCCGGCGATGTGCGGCGTGAGGATGAGATTGGGCACGCCCTGAAGCGGCCCGCCGCCCGGCAGCGGCTCGGCCTCGAATACGTCGAGCATGGCGCCGGCGAGGCGGCCCTCGGTCAGCGCCGCGGCAAGGGCCGCATCGTCCACCACGCCGCCGCGCGCGGCATTGACGAGCACCGCATCGGGCCGCATGCGCGCGAGGGCGTCGGCGCCGATGAGGCCGCGCGTCGCCACGGTGAGGGGCACATGCAGGCTCACCGCATCGGAGCAAGCCAGCAGGGCGTCGAGGGGAAGCGGGCGCGCGCCGAGGGCGGCGAAGGCCGGGTCCGTCTCGGCCAGGAAGGGATCATACGCCACCACCTCCATGCCGAGCGCAGCGGCGCGGCGCGCCGTCTGCCGGGCGATGGCGCCGAAGCCGACGAGGCCGAGGGTGCGTCCGGAGGTCTCCCGCCCCATCAGCCGGGTGCGCGGCCAGCCGCCGGCAGCGACTTCGGCGCTGGCATGATAGGCGCCGCGCAGCAGCATCATGACGCCGCAGATGACATATTCCGCCACCGCGAGATCGTTGGCGCCGGTGGCCGGGCACACCGCGATGCCCCGGGCGCGGCAGGCTTCAACGTCGATATTGTCGAGGCCGACGCCGAGCCGTCCCACCACCTCGAGGCGCGGCGCGCCGGCGAGCAGGGCGCCCCGCACCTGGGTGCGGTTGCGCACGATCAGCGCGCGCGCGCCGGCGAGAAGGGGAACGAGAGCCTCGGGCGCGTCCACCAGCGCCGGATCGTAGTGGACGCGGTGGCGGGCGCGCAGGGCGTCGAGCGCCGCCTCGTCCATGAACTCGGTGACGACGATGTCGGGCATGGGCAGGTCCGGTGATTGCGTTTTCTGGGGGCACGGAACGAGACCATTGTGCGCGCCTCAATTCCGATATCATATATAAGATATTAGATAGGGAAGAGACGCAAGCACGCGACGGCTGGCGCCGGACACGAAATTGGCAAATATAGGCGCTGAACGCAGAGGGGCTGAGACGATCGTGAGCAAGGCAAGCATGGGCGCTGGGCTCGATGCCCGCAAGGCGCCGGACAAGGCGCCGCAAGGCGGCCCCGCCCGCGCCGAGGGTGAAGGCCTCGAATCGAAGCCGCTCTACCGCCAGGTGCGCGAGAGCCTCATCCGCCGCATGGTGGACGGCATCTGGGCGCCGGGCGAGCCGCTGCCGAGCGAGATCCAGCTCGCCGCCGAACTGGGCGTCAGCCAGGGCACGGTGCGCAAGGCCCTCGACGAGCTGGCCGCCGAGAACATCGTGGTGCGGCGTCAGGGCCGCGGCACCTTCGTCGCGCGGCACGACGAGGAGCGCATCCTCTTCCAGTTCTTCAAGCTGGTGGGCGACGACGGGATGCGGCACTTCCCGGAGAGCCGGGTGCTCGACATCGAGCGGGTGAAGGGCTCGACCGAGGAATGCACCACGCTCGGCCTCGCGCGCAACGCCCGGATCCTGCGCATCCGCCGCCTGCGCACCTTCGACGGCGCGCCGCTCATCATCGAGAGTCTCGTGCTGCCGGAACAGCTCTTTCCGGGCCTTGCCGATGCGCCGGTGCCCAATAATCTCTACGGCCTTTATGCCCAGCGCTACGGCATCACGGTGTCCCGCGCCCGCGAGGAGCTCAAGGCGGTGAGCGCCGATGCCGACACCGCCGCGATGCTGAAGACCGAGCCCGGCACGCCCGTGCTGCTGATCGACCGCCTCGCCTTCGCCCTCGACGG
>JAFIHR010000277.1 GCA_017849325.1 Xanthobacter autotrophicus
CACGACGCGTTATAGTGCGGCCATGGCCACGACCTCTCCCCGACTCTCCTTCCGCAAGCCGAGCGTCATTCCCGGCTTCGGCCTCACGCTCGGCCTCACGCTGACCTGGCTCGGCCTCATCGTGCTGCTGCCGCTCTCGGCGCTGTTCCTCAAGACCAGCGAAATCTCGCTGGAGCGCTTCCTCGCCGTCGTCACCAGCGATCGCACGCTGCATGCCCTGCAGATCTCCTTCGGCCTGTCGCTGGCGGCCGCGGCGGTCAATGCGGTGTTCGGCGCCATCGTGGTGTGGGTGCTGGTGCGCTACGACTTTCCGCTGAAGAAGGTGGTGGATGCGCTGATCGACATCCCGTTCGCCTTGCCGACCGCGGTGGCGGGCATCGCGCTCACCGCGCTCTACGCCCAGAACGGCTGGATCGGCTCGCTGCTGGAGCCGCTCGGCATCAAGGTAGCGTTCACCCCGCTCGGTATCCTCGTCGCCCTGGTCTTCATCGGCCTGCCGTTCGTGGTGCGCACCGTGGAGCCGGTGCTGGCCGATCTCGACAAGGAGCTGGAGGACGCCGCCGCCAGCCTCGGCGCCACCCGCATCCAGACCATCTGGCGGGTGGTGCTGCCCTCGGTCTGGCCGGCCCTGCTCACCGGATTTGCCCTCGCCTTCGCCCGCGGGGTGGGGGAATACGGCTCGGTGATCTTCATCGCCGGCAATCTGCCCGGCATCTCGGAGATCGCCCCGCTGCTCATCGTCATCCGCCTCGAAGAGTTCCGCTACGCCGACGCCACCGCCATCGCGACGGTGATGCTGGTGGCTTCCTTCGTCCTGCTGCTGATCATCAACCGGCTCCAGCGCTGGGCCGAGCAGCGCGGAGGCAAGCACGCGTGACCACGACCTCCTCCGCCCTCGCCCCGGCCCTGGCGGCCGAGACCCTGCCGCTTCGGAGCGTTCCGGCCCCGGGCGAGCCGGCCGCCAAGGCGCCGGCCGCCGCAGCCTTTCACCACCGGCCCGTGCGCACCGAGCCGCCGGCCGTGCGCATCCTGCTCACGGTGATCGCCCTCGCCTTCCTCGGCCTGTTCATCGGGCTGCCGCTGATCATCGTCTTCGTCGAGGCGCTCCGCCACGGCTGGGCGGCCTATGCCGAGGCGCTGATCGAGCCCGACGCGCTCGCCGCCATCCAGCTCACCCTGATCGTGGCCGCCATCTCGGTCACCGCCAACCTCATCTTCGGCCTGGTGGCCTCCTGGGCCATCGCCAAATTCGAGTTTCCCGGCAAGAGCCTTCTCATCACCCTGATCGACCTGCCCTTCTCGGTCTCGCCGGTGGTCGCCGGCCTCGTCTTCGTGCTGCTGTTCGGGGCGCAGGGACTGTTCGCCTCGCAGCTCCGGGCCTGGGACATCCAGATCATCTTCGCCCTGCCGGGCATCGTGCTCGCCACCATCTTCGTGACCTTCCCGTTCGTGGCGCGCGAGCTGATCCCGCTGATGCAGGAGCAGGGCACGGCGGAGGAGGAGGCGGCGGTCTCGCTCGGCGCCTCGGGGCTCTCCACCTTCTTCCGGGTGACCCTGCCCAATGTGAAATGGGCCCTGCTCTACGGCGTGCTGCTGTGCAACGCCCGCGCCATGGGCGAGTTCGGCGCCGTCTCGGTGGTGTCGGGCCACATCCGCGGGCTCACCAACACCATGCCGCTGCATATCGAGATCCTCTACAACGAGTATCAGTTCGTGGCCTCGTTCGCGGTGGCCTCCCTGCTGGCCCTGCTCGCCCTCGTGACGCTGGTGGCCAAGACCGTCCTCGAACACCGCCTCAAGGAAGAAGAAGAGCGATGAGCATCGACGTCATCGGCGTCACCAAGCGCTTCAAGGCCTTCAACGCCCTCGACAATGTGAGCCTCACCATCCCCGGCGGCGAGCTGGTGGCGCTGCTCGGCCCCTCCGGCTCGGGCAAGACCACCCTGCTGCGGATCATCGCCGGGCTGGAATGGCCCGATGCGGGCGAGGTGCATTTCGACGGCGAGGACGCGCTCTCCCGCTCGGTGCGCGAGCGCAACGTGGGCTTCGTGTTCCAGCATTATGCTTTGTTCCGGCACATGAGCGTGTTCGAGAACGTCGCCTTCGGGCTCCGGGTGCGGCGCGGACCCGGCAAGCTTTCCGAAGATGCGATCCGCGCCAAGGTGAACGAGCTCCTGTCCCTGGTGCAGATCGACTGGCTGGCCGAGCGCTATCCCTCGCAGCTCTCCGGCGGCCAGCGCCAGCGCGTGGCGCTGGCCCGCGCGCTCGCCATCTCGCCGCGGGTGCTGCTGCTGGACGAGCCGTTCGGCGCGCTCGATGCCAAGGTGCGCAAGGAGCTGCGCCGCTGGCTCCGGCAGCTGCACGAGGAGCTTCCGGTCACCTCCGTGCTCGTCACCCACGACCAGGAGGAGGCCCTGGAGCTGGCCGACCGGGTGGTGGTGATGGGCCACGGCAAGGTGGAGCAGGTGGGCACGCCGGCGGAGGTCTACGACCACCCCGTCAACGCCTTCGTGCACGACTTCATCGGCGAGACCATCGCGCTTCCGGGCGAGGCGCGCGCCGGCACGCTGTTCCTCAACGACCGCTCCCTCGGCCTTGATGCCCAGGGCGTCGCCGACGGCCCCGCCCGCATCCTCGCCCGGCCGCACGAGGTGGAGCTGGCCGATCCCGGCTCCTCGCCGTTCAGCGGCCGCGTGCTGGCGCTGCGCAGCTTCGGGCCGACCCGGCGCGCCGATGTGGAGATCGTCGGCGAGAAGGGGCCCGAAGTGGTGGAGACCGCCGTGCCCCATGGCGAGACGCTGGAGGTGGGCACCGTGGTGGGCCTC
>JAFIHR010000278.1 GCA_017849325.1 Xanthobacter autotrophicus
CCAGGCGAAGGAGGAGGCGCGCGCCTGGCTCCAGCCCTTCGCCGAGCGGATGCGCATGACGACGCAGAAGATGCAGCCGGGCTGGACCCCCTGGTTCGAGCTCGACCGGATGATCGACGATTCCCTCATCGGCACCGAGGCCGAGGTGGCGGACAAGCTCGACGCCATCGCACGCGACCTCTCGCCGCGCACCGTCCTGCTGAAGCCGCTGAGCCCGTCCTTCGCCAAGCGCAGGGCCGATCTTCAGACCTTCGCGGCCAAGGTGCGCCAGCCGCAGCCGGCGCTGGCCTGAGGCGGCGCTCCGGCAGCGGGCCGGGTAAGGTTTCGTATTACCATCCATTCCTGCGTGGGCGGCATTCGCAAAATGTGCCAAAGTCCCGGCCGCGGGGTCAGGGGAAGCGCGGGGGGCGCCTCCCTGTGCCTGCGGCCAAGGACAACGCGCCCGGGCGACGACGCGTCGTGAGGGTCGCGCGGAAAGGATCGCACCATGCCTCAGCTCACGCCCGCCGGCCAGCAGGCCATCAACGACATCTCCCAGCGCACCGGCTTCAGCCCGGATGCGGTGACGTCCATGCTCTATTCGGTGCTCGCGGGCAACGGCACCATGGCGCAGTTCAACCATCCGGAGTTCGGCGGCTCCGGCCAGTGGATGAGCGGCGGCATGATCATGACTTCCGACATGTTCAACAACGCCCTCAAGGCGCGCATCGACAATCTCTGCTGGGACCTGTCCCGCCTCATCCAGGCCGAGCCCGGGCTCACCATGAGCGGCTCGTTCCAGTCCCAGAGCCAGGGCGGGCAGATGCAGGGCGGGCAGATGCAGAGCGGCAACTTCCAGGCGCAGAACAGCTCGGGGCCGATGGGCCAGACCAGCCTGTTCGTGCCGGGACCTTCGGGCGGGGCGAACTGGTGGCCGGCCGACCTCGGCTCCCCCGCCAGCGTCGGCGCCCAGAATTCGGTGCGCTACGCCTATTTCCCGGGCTCGCGCCGCCTCGCCATCGATCTCAACGGCCAACTCACGGTCTACGACACGCTGGACAACCAGATCGGCGGCTTCTCGCAGCAGCAATCGGGCTCCGGCTCGCTGACCTTCACCAGCCAGTACGGCGTGGTGGATGTGGCCTCCCTGCCGGTGGTTTCCGGCGCCGCGCCGCAGGCGCCCTCCTACGCGCCGCCGCCTCCTCCGCCCCCGCCCCCGGCTCCCGCCGCCCCGATGGCCGACAACGCCCAGCAGGGCGAGATCCTCGGCGCCATCCAGAAGCTCGGCGAGCTCTATGAGAAGGGCTTCCTGAGCGAGGCGGAGTTCAGCGCCAAGAAATCGGAGCTGCTCGGCCGGCTCTAGGTCCGCGCCGCGGCACCGGGCGGCGCGTCCCGCGCGCCTCGGGTGACTGGCGCCGCGCGGGCCTTGACCGGGCCTGCGCGGCCACCGTGGGCCGGCATGCGCTCGGGAGGGCGCAGGCGCCTTCTCCCGCCCGCTCCCGGCGCGCGGCGCAACGCTCTATATTCCGAAGTCTTTTCCCAGGGTGCCGCCCGCCGATCCGGTCGCGATCGCATCGGGCGGCGTCCGACGCTGTTCTTTGGAGGCTTTCATGGATTCACGGCAGAGGGCATTCATCATCGGCGCGGGCTCCGGCCTCAGCGCGGCCCTGGCGCGGCGCCTCGCGCGGGAGAATTTCTCCGTCGCCCTGATGGCGCGCGACGTGGCGAAGCTGCGCCCGCTGATGGAGGAGACCGGCGCCATCGCGGTTTCCGGCGACGTGGGGGACCCCAAGGCGGTGGAGGCGGCCTTCGCCGACGTGCAGTCGGCCTTCGGGCGCTTCGACTTCGTGGTGTTCAACGCCGCCTACCGCACCCGCGGCCCGATCGAGGAGCTGGATCCGGCCGAGGTGCTCACCGCCTATCTGACCGGCGCCTTCGGCGGCTTCCTGGTCGCCCAGGCGGCGGCGCGGCGCATGCGGGCGCAGGGCTCCGGCTCGCTGTTCTTCACCGGCGCCACCGCGAGCGTGAAGGCCGGGGCCAATTCCGTGCCTTTCTCCATGGAGAAGTTCGCCCTGCGCGGCCTCGCCCAGGCCCTGGCGCGGGAGCTGGCGCCGCAGAACATCCACGTCGCCCATTTCGTCATCGACGGCGGCATCTCCTCGTCCTGGTCGCAGCCCGGCGAGGGCGGGCCGGCGGACAAATGGCTCGATCCCGATGCCATCGCCGACACCTACCTTGCCATCCACCGCCAGCACCGCTCGGCCTGGACCTGGGAGGTGGAGCTGCGCCCCTGGGTGGAGCGGTTCTGAGGTCACCGCCCCGCGTCGCGTCTACCGACGGCCCGGCGCCCTCCCGAAAGCGAGCCCGCCACATGAAAACGCCCGCCTCGTCTGGAGGCGGGCGTTTTCACATTCTTCAGCGGGGCGAAGGCGGCGGCGCGGCCGTCCTCACTGCGCGGCGACGGCCACCAGCGCCAGCGGATCCTGCAGCACGTCGGTGGTGGCCGGCGGCAGGCCGAGCACGTGGCGGAAGCGCTGCAGCATGGCGAGGGTGCGCGGCTCCATCTCCTCGAGCGGACCGGGCACGAACTGGGCCACCTCGGCGGCGCGCTGGCGCTCCTCGGGGGTCTTCAGCAGGTCCACCAGGGTGTCGATGGCAGCCTCGCCGCCATATTCCACCATCAGGCTCTGCTCGTGGATGATCTGGGCCCGCTGCGCCATGGGCAGCGAGCAGAAGGGCTCATCCTTGGTGAGCACGTGGGCAGAGCGCTCGAGGCGGTCGCGCCGCACGTTGCCGCGGGCGTCGGCGAGGAGCACCAGCATGCGGATCACCGCCTCGACGAAGCCGCCGGACTTCAGGTGCCGCAGCGCGTGCTGGACCTGCGGCAGAGCGAACAGCTCGTCCTTGGTCTTGTGGGTCCGCTCGAACCAGTTGGCCCGGCCGAACCAGCGCATGAAGGGCGTGGCGTAGATCGAGTAGAAGGTGATCTCGTACATGGCATCGCGCATGTCGCGCATGATGTCGATGCTCTGCTCGATGGCGTCGACCATCAGCTTCTCGGCCAGCACGTAGGGATTGCCCGCCGCGGCCGGCTTGCGGTCCTCGTGGATGGCCTGCGCCGAATTGGCGAGGGTGCCGAACAGCGGGTTCTTGGACGACATCAGCGCCCGCTGCACCCGCAGCGGATGCAGCAGCCGGCTGACCTCGGCGCTGGCCTTGGTCACGCTCGCCTGCACCAACGGCCGCACGAACACGTCGTAATAGTTGGCCTGCATTTCCGAGAGGCGCTCGACGGCCGCGAACGGCACCTCGTCGGAACGCCCGTCGCCGTAGCCCGGCAGGTCGGAAATCTTGCGCTCGGCGAAGGAGACGGTGAAGTGGGCATCCTGCCCCTCGCCGCGCACCTCCTCGATGATCATCTCGTAGAGGCCCGGCGCCAGGGCCTCGATGGTCTTCATGGTCGAGGCCACCTCCGCGTGCTCGCGCTTGGCGATGGAGGAGGACACGAAGATGCCGAGATGGCCCACCTTGTCATGCACCATGTAGACGATGCGCTGCCCGCGGATGCGGATCTCGGTCTCGTCGGCATAGGTGTCCATGATCCAGTTCAGCGCCTGCTTCACCGGAGTGATGTTGTCGCCGTGGCTGGCGAAGGCGATGATCGGCGACTGCACCTGCTTGATGTCGAGGGCGCGGCCGTGCTCGAGGCGCGCCTCGTTGCGGGCGAGCTTGTTGCCGACGAACAGCTCACGGACGATCCAGGTGATCTCCGGCTCGTTGAGCAGGAAGAAGCCCGACCACCAGCGCTCGAACTCCAGGAAGCGCTCGCTCTCGGTGTCCACCTTCTCGAACATGTCGTAATACTTGCGGAACCAGGTGCGGCCCGGGTTCAGCATCTCGAAGTTCATCACCAGCCAGGCGCCGTCGAACACGCCGTCGCCGAAGTCGGACCAGAACATGGGCAGCACCTCGCCGCCCAGGACGCCCGCGTTGTAGCGCATGGGGTTGGCCCCCACCTCGCCGGACCAGGTGGACACCGGCGCGCCGTTCAGCACCAGCGGTCCGGTGATATCCGGGTTGGAGGCACCGAGGATCAGGGTGGCCCAGCCGCCCTGGCAGTTGCCGATCACCACCGGCTTCGGCGCATCGGGATGCAGCTCCTGCACCTTGCGCACGAAGGAGGCCTCGGCGCGGGTGACGTCCGCGAGGGTCTGGCCCGGCTCCGGCATGCGGCGGAAGGCGACGAAATAGACCGGATGGCCGGCCTTCAGCGCCACGCCCACCTGGCTGTCGGTCTTGAAGCCGCCGATGCCGCCGCCGTGGCCGGCGCGCGGGTCGATGATGATGTAGGGCCGCTTCCAGGCGAAGGTCTCGATGCCGGCGGGCGGCAGGATCTTCAGCAGGAAGTAGTTGCAGGGCCGCGGCAGGTCCTTGCCGTCCAGCACGGTCTCGTAGTCATAGACCAGCACGGGCGGGCAGCCGGCGGCCTCATGGGTGAAGAAATTGTCGCCGCGCCGGCGCAGCGTATCGAGGCTCAGCACCCAGCGCTGCGAGCGGTCGGTCAGGTATTCCTTGGCATCCTCGGCCAGCGAGGCCGGCGAGCGGCCGCTCTTGGTGATCTCGCTCACCAGGCCGGTCAGCTCGTCGAAGGTGGCGCGCATGCGCTCGCCGTGGGTCTTCGAGATGTTGTTGAAATGCCGCCCGACGGCCTTGGCCGTGAGCTCGCCCATGGTGGACCACTCGGACAGCTGGCCGGTCAGCGCGATGGCGCGCTGGCGGGCGGTCCAGGCGTTTCCGTCGGTCACGGCGGAGAAGAACGGGTTGGCGAAGCCTGCGTGATCGGTTGGGGAAGTCACGCGATCCTCCTGCGTCGACGAGTCCATGGATGCCGCCCGATACCGTCCAAAGGACGGCAAGCGGATACGGCATCATGAATAATACCGCGCTGCAACAATTTAATGTCACGGATTGGCGTGCAAGATCAACGGGAAGGGTCTCAAATTCCGTTGCGAAGAATTAATCGCCGCCTCGCCCGTTAACCCTTCCCCCTCCACTCCCGCACTACAATGGTCGTGTAGATTCGGCGCGGTCAGGACTGCGGCGGTCTACGCCGAATGGTGTCGGGAAACTTCACCGTCCAGCCGGTCGCGACACGTTGTGAGGGCCGGCGTGGCGTGGCATGGTCGGAGCTCACCTGGGGAGGATGCCGTGGCGCATTCATGGGTCAACGGCCGCCAGATCAAGGCGGCGCGCGCGCTCATCGGCTGGCGCCGCCAGCAGCTCGCGGAGCTCGCCGGCATGAGCGCCGATGCCGTGAAGGTCGTGGAATCGGAGCTGGGCGACGGGGAAGCCCTCGCCGAAGCCCGCGAGCGGCTGCGCCAGGCGCTGGTTGCGGCCGGGGTCGAGTTCCTCAACGGCGGCGCGCCCGGGGTGCGCCTCCTGCCCCGCGACGAGGGCCTCAGGCCCGAGGATCTCAACGCCTCCAACGACGGATGATCACAATCCCATGATCCTGCACAAGCTTGCCGCCCGCCACTGGATCCTCGTGGCGGTGATCCTGGTCATCGCCACCCTCGCCTATCTCGGAAGCTGGAGCTGAACCGGCTCCGGCGCGGGCGGGCTCACGCCGCCTCGACCCGGAGCACGGCGAAACCGTCGTAGCCCTTCACCCCGACGGTCTGGAGCGCGGTCGCAGCGAGGCGCGGCTCGGCCGCCACCGCATCGAGGAAGCGGCGCACGCCGAGCACGCTGGCATCGGTGCTGTCCGCATCCGCCACCGCGCCGCTGCGCACCACATTGTCGCAGATGATGACGCTGCCCGGCCGGGTGAGCCGCAGCGAGGCCAGGAGATAGTCGGTGTTCGACGGCTTGTCGGCGTCGATGAACACGAGGTCGAACGGGCCCTGCCCTTCCTTCTCCAGCGCGGCCAGGGTGTCGATCCCCCTGCCGAGCCGCAGCTCGATGCGGTCCGCGAGGCCGGCGTGACGGAAATTGGCCTGCGCCACCTCGGCATGGCGCGGTTCGACCTCCAGGGTGACGAGCCGCCCGTCGGCCGGCAGGGCGCGGGCCATGCAGATGGTGCTGAAGCCGCCCAGCGTGCCGATCTCCAGGATGCGCCCCGCGCCCATCATCTTCGCCATGAGGTGGAGCAGTTGACCCTGGAGCGGCGAGACGGCGATGGCGGGAAGGCCGGCGCGGTCGCTCTCGGCGAGCACATGGGCGAGCACCGGATCGTCCGGCAGCAGGCGCGCCGCGAGGTAGTCGTCAACCCTGGTCCAGGTTTGCTGGCTCGTCTCCTGGCTCATGGTGCCCTCCTGAAGCGCCGCTTATTCCTCGTCGGTCTCCCGCGCGGCGCGGATGGCGAGGATGGCATAGGCCACCACCAGCGCCAGCTCGATCACCGTGAAGATTAGCAGCCGCGTCATGCCGGCCGGCGCCCACAGGCCGAGCACCACCTGGCTCAGGGTGGCGATGAGCCACAGCACCACCGCCCATCCGGCGCGCAGCCACAGGCCGACGCCGGCGATGGGATCGATGATGGCGGCCCAGATCACCGCCCCCTGCGCGGCCATGGGCAAGGCGCTGAACCTCGTGTCGCTCCCCTCGCCGAAGCCGAGGATCACCGCCCAGTGGATCACCCCGTTCAGGATGAGAAAGACCGCCACCGCCCGCAGGAAGAGGAACAACCGCCGACGCCACGTCGGCAGGCGCTCCAGATGGGCGCGCACCGAGGCATCGATGGGATCGTAATGGCTCATGCGCCGGGGGCCAGGAGCTGCAATTCGTCAGGGACCGGCGCGAAATGGCCGGCGATCACCTCGGGATCGATCTCCGCCAGGGTCGCGGGCTGCCATTTCGGCGCATTGTC
>JAFIHR010000279.1 GCA_017849325.1 Xanthobacter autotrophicus
GGCACGTCCGGCGTCTCGTCGGAAAGCCGGCCGTCCTCGTCGTCATCGGGCGTGGCGGGGATGGCATAGGCGCCGGAGAACCAGCGATTGAGGTCCACGTCGGCGCAGTGCTTGGAGCAGAACGGCCGATACTTCTCGTTGCCCGGCTTGCCGCAGATCGGGCAGGCGGCGGCGGAGATGCGCTCGGCGGACGCAGCCGCGACATCGGGCGCGGCGGCTTTCGGCGCTCTGGCGGCGCGCGGCTTTGCAGCAGAAGCCGGCGGTGTCCCGCCGGAGCGCTTCACCGGCCGTTTGGCGGAACCCTTGGCATCGCTCATGCCGCCTTCTCCACCCAGCCGGCACGCACGTCGTAGCCTTCGCCGGAGAGCAGCGCGATGGTCTCCGACAGCGGCAGGCCCACCACGTTGGAATAGGAGCCCACCAGCTTCACCACGAAGCTGCCGGCGATGCCCTGGATGGCATAGCCGCCCGCCTTGCCGCGCCATTCGCCGCAGGCGAGGTAATCGTGAAGCTCGCCGCCGGAGAGCCGCTTGAAGCGCACCCGCGTCTCCACGAGGCGGGTATGGGAATGGCCCCGCGCATCGACGAGGCAGATGCCGGTATAGACCCGGTGGGTGCGCCCCGAGAGCAGGCGCAGGCAGGCCTCCGCCTCCTCCTGGATCTCGGGCTTGGGCAGGATGCGCCGGCCCACCGCCACCACCGTATCGGCGGCGAGCACCAGCGCGGCCATGCCGGCATCGCGCGCCCGCTGCGCCACCAGCGCGCCCTTGCCGGCGGCGAGGCGCTGGGCGAGGCGGCGCGGCAGCTCGCCCCGCTCGGGGGTCTCGTCCAGGTCCGCGGGCATGAGCAGATCGGGCTCGATCCCGGCCTGATTGAGCAGCGCCAGCCGGCGCGGCGAGCCGGAGGCAAGGACGAGCTTCACCTGATCATTCACGGGACGGGCACCTTCACGAGATCGCGTGCTGCGCCGGCGGGCGCGGCGGGCAAGCTAATGGAAAGCGCCGGCCCTGTGAACGGGCATCGCGGCGGAAGGCGCCGGGCGGGTTGCGAATACGCAATGACGCGGCGGCCGTGCCCGGCCAGCTTCGGCCGACGAGGCGCCCGAACCGCGCGCCGGCCCTTTCGACGGACCAGCGGATGACCCCCGAGATCCTTGAGGAAACCTGCGCGATCTTCGCCCTGCGCCTCGGGAAGCCCCTCGCCGCCGCGCCCACCATGGAGGCGCTGGTGGAGCACTTCCGGCGCCGCATCGAGGCCCATCCGGTGGCGCGGCTCATCTGCGTGTTCGATCATTATGCCCACACCGCCGCCCTCGCGGAGGGGGAGATCGCCCCCGAGATCATCGCCGCGAAGAACATCGTCTTCTGCTTCGGCACCGCGATCCCCCGGCCCGAGGCGCTGGCGCTGCGGCCGCGCTCCATCGGCATCGCCGAAACCCGCGACGGCTTCGTGGTGAGCTTCCTTGAGGCGCCCATGCCGCTCGCCAATTCCGCCATGGAAAGCTGGGCGCTGGAGCTGACGCAGGCGTAGCCCCGACCCCGCCGCCCCCCGGCCCGCGCGACCGCCCCCTGCCCGGAATCCCCGCGCGGTGCGCCGCGCCCTGCCCGTCAGGCGCAACAAGAACGCCAGCTCTCGTTTCCTGCCGAATAGATGGCATGCAGTAGATGCATATCGTCCGGCAGACCCCATTGCGAGTTCGCAATGTCTTTGCTCCGGGCGTCCGCCACGGTGCGCGCGGAATTCTGCCACGCCAGATCGCCGCGCCGCGCCACGGCGCCGTGTCCTGCCGATCCGTTGCATCGGGCGGCAGTGAAGGAGACGGACATGATCGATCAGACCTTCGTCGAATTGTCACGGTGGCAATTCGCTTCCGTTGCCATGTACCACTTCATATTCGTGCCGCTGACCTTGGGCCTGATCTGGATCCTCTTCATCATGGAGGCGGTCTACGTGATGACGGGCAAGGAGGTCTACCGCGACATGTCGCGGTTCTGGGCCAAACTGTTCGCCATCAACTTCGCCCTCGGGGTCACCACCGGCCTCACCATGGAATTCCAGTTCGGCACCAACTGGGCCTATTACTCGCATTATGTCGGCGACGTCTTCGGCGCGCCGCTCGCCATCGAAGGCCTGATGGCCTTTTTCCTCGAATCCACCTTCGTCGGCCTCCTGCTGCTGGGGCGCGAGCGCATGAGCAAGCAGGCCTATCTCGGCGTGGTGTTCCTCACCGCCGTGGGCACCAACCTGTCGGCTTTGTGGATCCTCGTGGCCAACGCCTGGATGCAGAACCCGGTGGGCGCCGAATTCTCCGCCGAGACCATGCGCATGGAGATGACCGACTTCTTCGCCGTGGTGTTCAATCCGGTGGCGCAGGTGAAGTTCATCCACACGGTCGCGGCCGGCTACGTCACCGCCTCCATGTTCGTGATCGGCATCTCCGCCTGGTACATCCTGAAGGGCCGCGACCTCGCCTTCGCCAAGCGCTCCTTCGCTGTGGCGGCCGGCTTCGGCGTCGCCTCCGCGCTGGCGGTGATCGTGCTCGGCGACGAGAGCGGCTACGAGCTCGGCGACGTGCAGAAGGTGAAGCTCGCCGCCATCGAGGCGGAATGGAAGACCGAGCCCGCGCCCGCCGCCTTCACCATCTTCGGCATCCCCGACGACAAGGACATGGAGACCGACTACGCCATCAAGGTGCCCGGCGTGATGGGCCTGATCGCCACCCGCTCCCTCGACAAGCAGGTGACCGGCCTCAACGACCTCATCACCCAGCACGAGGCGCGCATCCGCTCCGGCATCATCGCCTATTCCAAGCTCGAGGCGCTGCGCTCCGGCGACAAGTCGGAGGAGACCCGCACCCTGTTCGAGCAGCACAAGCGCGACCTCGGCTACGGCCTGCTGCTGAAGCGCTATGTGGAGAATCCGGCCAGCGCCACCGACGCGCAGATCGTCGAGGCGGCGCGCGAATCCATCCCGCAGGTGCGCTACCTGTTCTGGAGCTTCCGCATCATGGTGGGCCTCGGCTTCCTGCTGCTCGGCTACTTCCTCGCCTCCTTCTATTTCCTGGCGAAGGGGACCCTGGACAAGCAGCGCTGGCTGCTGCGCCTCCTGGTCTATTCCATCCCCCTGCCCTGGATCGCGGCGGAGGCCGGATGGTTCGTGGCCGAGTTCGGCCGCCAGCCCTGGGCCATCGGCGAGGTGCTGCCGACCTTCCTCGCCACCTCGGCGCTGACGGTGAACGACCTCATCTTCTCCATGGCGGGCTACCTGATCTTCTATTCGGTCCTGCTCGTCATCGAGATCTACCTGATGTTCCGCTTCGGGCGGCAGGGACCGAGCGCGCTGCACACCGGCCGCTACTATCACGAGCAGAAGGCCGCTGCGGCCCCGCTCGTCCCGCAACCCGCCGAATGAACCAGAACGCGTGAAAGGACCGGGCCAATGCTCGATTATGAAACCCTGCGCCTCATCTGGTGGGTCCTGGTGGGCACCCTGCTCATCGGATTTGCCATCGCCGACGGCATGGACATGGGGGTGGGCGTGCTCCTCCCCTTCCTCGGCAAGACCGATCCGGAACGGCGGGTCATCATCAACACCGTGGGCCCCCATTGGGATGGCAACCAGGTGTGGCTGATCACCGCCGGCGGTGCCATCTTCGCCGCCTGGCCCGCGGTCTATGCCGCCGCCTTCTCCGGCTTCTACCTCGCCATGCTGCTGGTGCTGATGGGCCTGTTCCTGCGGCCGGTGGGCTTCGACTACCGCAGCAAGATCGCCGATCCGCGCTGGCGCAATGCCTGGGACTGGGGCCTGTTCGCCGGCGGCCTGGTGCCGGCGCTGATCTTCGGCGTCGCCTTCGGCAACATCCTCCAGGGCGTGCCGTTCCACCTCGACAGCTTCCTGAAGCCCCATTATGGCGCCACCTTCATCTGGGCGCTCATCGGCCTGCTGAACCCGTTCGCCCTGCTCGCCGGCCTCATCAGCGTCGCCATGCTCACCGTGCACGGGGCGACCTGGCTGCAGCTGCGCACCGAGGGCGTCCTCGCCGAGCGGGCCAAAGGGGTCATCTCCTGGCTCGCGCCGCTGGTGACGGTGCTGTTCGCGCTGGCCGGGGTGTGGCTCTATCTCGGGGTGGACGGCTATCGCATCGTCTCCCAGCCGCCGCTGACCTCGCTGCCCAACCCGCTCGCCAAGGAAGTGGCGCGGGAGAGCGGCGCCTGGTTCGCGATCTACCGCAACATGCCCATCGCCATGGCGGTGCCGGCGCTCGGCCTCCTCGCCCCGCTGCTGGTGCGCCTCCTGGCGAAGGCCAACCGGCCGGGCCTCGGCTATGTGGTGAGCGCGCTGATGCTGACCGGCATCATCGGCACGGCGGGGCTCGCCATGTTCCCCTTCATCATGCCGTCCAGCACCGATCCGAATTCCAGCCTCACCCTCTGGGACGCGGCGTCGAGCAAGCTCACCCTGACGGTGATGCTGGGCGCGGTGGTGCTCTTCCTGCCCATCGTGCTCGGCTACACCGCGTGGTGCTACCGCACCATGTGGGGGAAGGTCACCGTGGCCGACATCGAGGCCCGCAGCCATCAGGCCTATTGACCGGGCCGGCCGGGCCCGGCCCCGGGGTCGGGTCCTTCGGCCGGGCCGTTTCATCGCAGTGAAGGAGCCAGAGACATGTGGTATTTCGCTTGGGTTCTCGGCGTCGGGGCGGCGCTCGCCATGGGCGTGATCAACGTCATGTGGTACGAGTGCCAGCACCAGTTCGAGGACCGGACCGTCAAGGAGCCGACCCCCTGACGCCGGGCCGAACCGGCATCGGACGAGCACCCCGGGAGACCGCGCCATCGCCGCCGTGACCGATCGCAAGCGCCTGTCAGCCTTCCTGTCCCGCTTCCGGGCCCCGGCCAGCCGCGATCTGCGCCTCTCCATGACCGCCTCGGTGCTGACCGGGCTCTGCATCATCGCCCAGGCCTTCCTGGTGGCGCGGGTGCTGAACGGCGTGATCTTCGCGCACCGCCCGCTCGCCGACTTCTCCCCTGAGCTCGCCGCCATCGTCGGCGTCATCGCGCTGCGCTTCGCCACCGTCTGGGCGGCGGAGCGCTTCGGCTTCGCCGCCGCCGCGGGGGTGATGCGGGCGATGCGCGCCCAATTGCTCGACCGGGTGGAGAAGATCGGCCCCGTGGGCCTCGCCGAGACCCCGGCGGGCGAGACGGTGGCGGCGCTGGCCGAGGGGGTGCGGGCGGTCGAGCCGTTCTATTCCCGCTACATCCCCGCCTCCATGCTGGCGGTGATCCTGCCGGTGGCGATCCTCGTCGCCGTGTTCCCGTTCGACTGGATCTCGGGCCTCATCTTCCTCGCCACCGCGCCGCTGATCCCGGTGTTCATGATCCTCATCGGCAAGGGAGCCGAGGCGCTCAACCAGAAGCAGTGGCGCCGCCTCACCCGCATGTCCGGCCACCTGCTCGACGCGGTGCAGGGCCTCGCCACCCTGAAGGCCTACAATGCCGCCGGCCGCATGGCCCGCGAGGTGGCCGAGGTGGCCGACGGCTATCGCCGCGACACCATGGCGGTGCTGCGCGTCGCCTTCCTCTCCTCGCTGGTGCTGGAATTCTTCGCCACCGTGTCCATCGCCATGGTGGCGATCTTCATCGGCTTCCGCCTGCTGTGGGGGCAGATGGGATATTTCGAGGGCCTGTTCATCCTGCTGCTGGCGCCGGAATTCTATGCCCCGCTGCGCGCCATGGGCACCGCCTACCACGCCCGCATGGAGGCGCTGGGCGCCGCCGAGCGCATGGTGGCGCTGGAGGACCTGCCCATTCTGGCCGAGACCGGCGGCACCAC
>JAFIHR010000280.1 GCA_017849325.1 Xanthobacter autotrophicus
GGAGCGCGATGGGCAGCAGCAGCCGGAAGCCCTCGTCCCGCCAGCGCGCGCCGATCTGGTCCGCCTGCGCGTTCTCGAAATGGGTGTCGATGCGCCGCGTGATGGCCTCGATGTCGCTGGAATCCACGCTGACCTCGACCGCCCCGATGGGGCTTTGCCCCTTGCCGGGGGGCGCGACGGCGAGCATCAGCACCTCGTTGCGGCCGGCGGCGCGGGTGAGGTCCGCGCCAGTGGCTTTGCCGAGATCGTCGGAGACGATCAGGATGGTGCCGGCGAAGGTGTCGCCGGCCAGCGCCTGCGCCGCGAGCTCGACCGCCGCCACCGGCGCCTTGCCGGGAACCGGCATCAGGCCGGGTGCGAGCGCCGCGAGGAAGGGCTCGATCACCCGCGCATCGTCGGTCAGAGGCATGACGAGATGGGCCGTGCCGGCGAAGGCGATGAGGCCGCTGCGCGCATTGCCCCGCGCCGCCAGAAGGTCGCGGATCTTCTGCTTGCCGCGCTCCAGGCGCGAGGGCGCAATGTCCGTTCCGCCCATGGAGGCGGAGAGATCGAGGGCGATCATCAGCGGCGCCTTGTCCTCGACGAAGGGCGGCAGCTCGCGCCGCCAGGTCGGGCCGGAGAGGGCGACGACCGCGAGGCCGAGGACCAGGGCAACCAGCCACGCCGGGTGGACATGCCAGCGCCGGTCCGGCGTCACCGTCATGTATTTCAGGAGGTTGGGCGCGATCGCCGCGGTCCATTTCAGGTCGTTCTGCTCGCGGCGCAGCAGCACGATGAGGATCAGCCCCACCGGCACGAGCGCCAGAAGCCACCAGGGCCGCAGCAGATGGAAATGGGCGACCGCCTGCTCAAGCATGGCGCACCCGCCTTGCCATCCAGCTGCGCAGCAGCAGGATGAGCCATGCGGCGATGCCGAGCAGCGCCGCCGCGCCGAGCGGCCACTGGTAGAGCGGCAGCTTCGGCCGCCAGGTCTGGGTCTCAAGCTTGACCGGCGCGAGCCGGTCGATATCCGCATAGATGCCTTCGAGCTCGCCGCCGTTCGCCGCCTTGAAGAAGCGGCCGCCCGTCGTCGCGGCCACGGCGCGCAGGGTCTCGAAATCCACCCGGTTCTCGCCGCTGGCGTTCGGGTCACCGATCCCGATGGTGTAGATGACGAGCGCGTGCTCGCGCGCGATCTGGGCGGCATGGGCCGGGGGCACGCGGCTTGCCGTGTCGTTGCCGTCGGTCAGAAGGATCAGCATCCTCTGCTGGGCCTTGCTGGCCGCGAAGGCCTTGATGGAAAGCCCGATGGCATCGCCGATGGCGGTCTGCTGGCCGGCCATGCCCACCTGCGTCTGGTTCAGGAGCGCCTGGATGGTGGCGAGGTCCTGGCTGAAGGGGGCCTGGATATAGGCCCTGGTGCCGAACAGGATGAGGCCGATGCGGTCGCCCTTGCGGCGGGCGATGAAGGCGTCCACCACCTGCTTCACGCCGGCGAGGCGCTGGATCATCTTCTTGCCGGCGGTCTCGAAATCCACCTGGTCCATGGATCCGGAGATGTCGATGGCCAGCATCATGTCGCGCGCCGAGATGTCGTGGCGGATCGGCTCCCCCACTCGTTGCGGCTGCGCCAGCGCGACGACGATGAGCCCCCACATGAGCGACGCGACGATCATCTGCAGCGCCAGGCGGCGCACCACCACCGCGCCCTTTTGAGGCGTCTGGCCGGTGGCTTCGGCCACCTTGGCGAAGAACGGGATCTGCACCGAGGCGCGCTGCTCGCGGAACGGCGGCAGCAGCCACCATGCGAGGAGGGGCAGGGGCAGCGCCAGGAACGCCCAGGGCCAGGCGAATTCGATCATGGCCGCCTCTCCCGCCGGTGGCGCCGGATCCAGGCCCGCACCGCCTGGATCTGCCCCTTGGGGTCGGCGCTCGCGGCCGGGCCGTAGGCGGCAGCTTCAAGCGTGCGCCCCGGCCCCTGGGAAAACACCTGTCCGCTGTCGGTCCGGTCGAGGAAGGACAGCCATTCCGCGCCGGTCAGCGCGGCCACCTGATCGCGCGGAAAGGCGGCCAGCGCGGTGCGCCGCAGGAGCAAGGCCAGCGCGCAGGCGAGGTCCGCGGCCGGCAGGCCCGCCGAACGGGCCTCGATCCCCTTGAGCTCGGCCAACGCCTGGCGGCGATAGCGATTGACGCGCCAATGATGGAGCGCGCGCACCGTGCCAGTGACGAGGCCCAGCAGCACCAGCACCACGAGAATGCGCGCCGGCCACGTCTGCGGCCACAGGCTGACGGCCGGCGGCAGCGGAATGTCCACGAGGCCGGCGACGGGGTCGACCACCTGGGGAGGCGCCGAGGGGAGGGTCGCGGGATCAGCCGAAGGACTAGCCAAGCGCGCCTCCCAGCACCGGGGGCTCGCTGCGCCCGTTCAAGGTCGGCAGCTGCCCGATCAGCTTCTGGATCTGCTTCGCCGTATCCTCCGCCGCGCTCAGCGGCAGCACGGGCACGCCCAGCTCCCGGGTCCAGGCGAACACGCTGCGAAGCCGCGCCTCGGTCACCTCCTGGATGTTCCTGCGGACGCTCTCGCGGCCCACCTCCAGGACGATCTGCAGCTCGCCGTCGGTCACCGTCATGCGCGCGCTGGCCGGCAGCTCGCTCTGCAGCGGATCGTGCACCAGGAGGGCGATGACGCTGTTGTGCCGGGCGAGATCGGCGATGATGGCGTGGGTGCCCCCGTCGGCGCCGTCGAAATCGCTGATGACGATCACGGTGGCGTCGTGCAGGGCGAGGCGCCGCACGCGCTCCAGGGCGCGATTGAGCATCTCGGGGCTGGAGACGATCCCGCGGCCGACGCCGAGCATCTGATTGCGGGCGACGATCTGGCTGAGCAGGTGCAGGACCGTGCGGCGCGTGCGCTCCGGGCGGACCTCCACCATGTCGGTGTCGTTGAAGACGAGGCCGCCGATGCGGTCGCCGGCGGCGAGGGTGCGCCAGGCACCGATGGCGCCGGCCTGCGCCGCCGCGACCGATTTCATGGCCAGCCGGCTGCCGAAGAACATGGACAGCCGCTGGTCGATCACCAGCAGGCCCTGCCGGTCGCGCTCCTCGTTGAAGACGCGGACATGGGGCTTGCGCAGCCGTGCGGTGACCTTCCAGTCGATGGAGCGCACGTCGTCGCCGGGCCGGTAGTCGCGGATCTCCTCGAAATTGAGGCCGCGCCCGCGCAGGCGCGAGGCGTAGCGGCCGGCGAGCAGGCTGTGGACCGGCTGGCGCGGCAGGAAGGAGACGCGCCGGCCGCGCTGCTCCAGCGCGATCAGCTCTTCGAGGTCGACATAGACCCCGGGAACCGCTCCGGCGCTTGTCCCTGCCATCGCGCCCTCCTCAGACCGGCGCCACCAGCGCGACGATCTTGTCGAGGGCCTGGTCCACGCTCACGCCCTCCGACAGCGCCTCGTAGCTCAGGATCACCCGGTGCC
>JAFIHR010000281.1 GCA_017849325.1 Xanthobacter autotrophicus
CAGGGCCTGGCAGGCCCGCTCCTGACCGTGCCCACGGACACGCCTTTTTTACCGGGCGACCTTGCGGAACGGCTGTGTGCGCGCCAGCAGGAATGTGGCACCGTCGTCTGCGCCGGCTCGTCGAACCGGCGCCATCCGGTGATCGCGCTGTGGCCGCAGGGCGCGCGCGAGGTAATCCGATCCAGCCTCGCACGGGATGAGAGGAAAGTCGGGCTTCTCCTGGAAGCCCTTGGCGCCGTAACAGAATTCTGGAACGTGGAAGCCGGCGACCCGTTCTTCAACGTCAACACGCCGGCGGATCTGAAATTGGCCGAGACCCACCTTCTGCCTGTCTGTGCAGCATGGTCATGCTTGCGGCAGGAATGAGGAGGGTTTAGGACTGCCGCGAGGCGGCTTCGCGTTCGCGAGGGTCGCCGCTCCGCCCAACGGATGAGGGATTCATGGACGCCACGACCAAAACGGAGGCCAAAGCCGCCAAGCTGACCTTGGGCGAGAAGAGCTGGGACCTGCCCATTCACGAAGGCACCATCGGGCCGGACGTGATCGACATCGCCAAGCTCTATGGTCAGACTGGGATGTTCACCTACGACCCGGGCTTCACCTCCACCGCGTCTTGCGAGAGCAAGATCACCTATATCGACGGCGACGAGGGCGTGCTGCTCTATCGCGGCTACCCCATCGACGAGCTGGCCGAGGACGGCGACTTCCTGGAGACCTGCTATCTCCTGCTCTATGGCGAGCTGCCCACCGCCGCGCAGAAGGCCGAGTTCGACCATTCCGTGACCCGTCACACGATGGTTCACGAGCAGATGACGCGCTTCTTCCAGGGCTTCCGCCGGGACGCCCACCCCATGGCGATCATGGTGGCTTCGGTCGGCGCGCTCTCCGCCTTCTATCATGACTCGACCGACATCTCCGACCCGACCCAGCGGATGATCGCCTCCATCCGCATGATCGCCAAGATGCCGACGCTGGCCGCCATGGCCTACAAGTATTCCATCGGTCAGCCCTTCGTTTATCCGAAGAACGACCTGGACTACACGTCCAACTTCCTCAACATGTGCTTCTCCGTGCCGTGTGAGGACTACAAGGTCAGCCCGACCCTCTCGCGGGCCATGGACCGGATCTTCATCCTCCATGCCGACCACGAGCAGAACGCCTCCACCTCCACGGTGCGCCTCGCCGGCTCCTCCGGCGCCAACCCCTTCGCCTGCATCGCCGCCGGCATCGCCTGCCTGTGGGGCCCCGCCCACGGCGGCGCCAACGAGGCGGCCCTGAAGATGCTCGCGGAGATCGGCTCCGTGGACCGCATCCCCGAGTACATCGCCCGCGCGAAGGACAAGAACGATCCCTTCCGCCTCATGGGCTTCGGCCACCGGGTCTACAAGAACTACGACCCGCGCGCCAAGATCATGCAGAAGACCTGCCACGAAGTGCTTACCGAGCTCGGCATCAAGGATGATCCGCTGCTCGACGTGGCGGTGGAGCTCGAGCGGATCGCGCTCAGCGACGAGTACTTCATCGAGAAGAAGCTCTATCCCAACATCGACTTCTACTCGGGCATCACGCTCAAGGCGATGGGCTTCCCCACCACCATGTTCACCGTGCTGTTCGCGCTCGCCCGCACCGTGGGCTGGATCGGCCAGTGGAAGGAGATGATCGAGGATCCGGGCCAGCGTATCGGCCGTCCCCGTCAGCTCTACACCGGCGCGGCCAAGCGCGACTACATCCCCATGTCCAAGCGCAAGTGAGGCATCGGCCGCGGCGGGAGGCAAAGGCTTTCCCGCCCTGGCCCTGCTCCGCACAGGACCGAGAAACGAAAAAGCACGGTGGCGACACCGTGCTTTTTCTTTTGGCCGATGGAAGGTGCCGGACCGGCGGAACGCCCGCGCCCCGGCTCAGCCCTCGCCCGGCCCGATAGAAGCGGCGAGGAGGCCCGGCCGGCCGCTGCGCGCGAGGCGCAGCACCTCGGCTGCCGCGCGCGCGCTGGGGCTCGGCCCCTCGATGCCGAAGATGGCGTCCAGGCGGGCGAAGCCCTCCTCCTGGCGCCGGCGCTCCGCCCCGTCGCGCAGCAGCGCCTCAAGGGCATCGGCCAGCACCTGCGGATTGCAGTATTCCTGCAGGAATTCCGGCACCACATTCTCCCCCACCACGAGGTTGGCGAGAATCACGGTCGTGCCCTTCAAGACGCGCCGGCCGATCTGCGCCTCCAGCCAGCCCACCCGGTAGGCGGCCACGTGGGGAATGCCCGAAAGGGCGAGCTCCAGCGTCACCGTGCCGGAGGCGGCGAGCGCCGCGCGGGCGGTGCGGAAGGCAGCGAACTTCTCCGCTTCGGTGGTGACGATGCGCGGCTGCACGGGCCAGCCGGCGGTGGTTTCGCGCACCAGCGCCTCCAGATGGGGCAAGGTGGGCAGCACGAGGTCCAGCTCCCGCCCGGCCCCCACCTTGGCCAATGCCGCGCCGAAATCCGCCCCCAGCCGCACGATCTCCCGCCGCCGGCTGCCGGGCAGCAGCACCACCCGGTCGGGCGCGCTCGCGCGGCGCGCCGCCTCCTCGGGCGAGGGGCGCAGGAGCGCCAGCCGCTCCAGGAGCGGGTGGCCCACATAGACGGTGGGCGGGCCGCCGAGGCGCCGGTGCACCTCGGGCTCGAACGGCAGCAGCGCCAGCAGCAGGTCCACATAGGGCCGCATGGCCTTCGCCCGGCCGGACCGCCAGATCCACACCGTGGGCGAGACATATTTGACGATGGGGATGTGCGGGTTCTTCGCCCGCACCCGTGCCGCCACCCGATGGGTGAAATCGGGCGCGTCCACCAGCACCAGCACGTCCGGCGGGTCGGCCAGGATGGCCTCCACCGTCTCCTTCAGGCGCGTGAGGATGAGCGGCAGCTTCGACACCACGGCGGCGATGCCGATGGCCGTGAGGTCCTCCATGGGAAAGAGGCTCGCGAGCCCCGCCTGCGCCATGCGCGTGCCGCCGACCCCGGAAAAGCTGACGGTTTCACCCGGCGCCGTCGCGCCGAGCAGCGCTTCCATCAGCGCGCCGCCGAGCTGATCGCCGGATTCCTCACCGGCCACGAGGAAGATGCGTCGCCGGCTGCCTTGCGCGCGCGAGTGCGGCAGCGTCGTCACGGCGCCGGATCCCCTGCCCCGCGTTCCTCCGGCGGCAGGCCGACCACGAAGAGGCCCGCCGCATCGGCGCTCGCCACCAGGGCCTGCGCATCGGGAACGATGGCCCCGCCGGCCTCGAAGGCGATGCCCGCCAGCCCGACTTCCGCCGCGCGCACCACCGTGCCGGGGCCGAGGGAGGGCAGATCCACGCGGCGGTCCTGGCCGGGCTTCGGCGCCTTCACCAGCACGCCGGTGCCGGCGGCAAAGCGCAGGCGGCCGGTGCGGCGCAGCTCGCCATAGCGCTGCAGCATCTGGTCGGTGCCCTCGGCGGCCTCCACGCAGGCGACGAGGCCATCCACCACGATCACCCCCTGCCCCACGTCGAACTGCCCGAGGGTGCGGATCACCTGAAG
>JAFIHR010000282.1 GCA_017849325.1 Xanthobacter autotrophicus
TCAGCGGCCCGCGCGCATGGACTGCAGCACCGCCTCGCTCGGCCAGCAGTCGAGCTTCAGCCCGGCTGACTTCTGGTAGGCGCCGAGGGCGGAGCGGGTCAGCATTCCCGCCTTGCCGTCGATCTTGTCGGCGTAGAGGCCGAGGCGCGCGAGGTGCTTCTGCATCTCCTCCACCGAGGTGGTGCGCAGCTGCGTCGAGGCGGACCAGGGCGTGGCGAACGGCTCGGGGCGCGTCATGCGGTCCGAGAGATGGCCGACGAACAGCACGTAGAGATCGGAGAAGTTATATTCCTTGATCACGAAGTAGTTCTTCGTGGTGAGGAACGACGGGCCATAGATGCCCTCGGGCTGCAGCAGCGAGGCGGGCTGCGCCTGCTCGGCGCCCGAGAGCTGCGCGCCGCGCACCGGCGTGAAGCCGGCGCGCAGCCACTCGCCGATCGGCCTCTGGACTTCGGGCACGCCCATAGTGCAGTCGACATTCGCCGGCGCGCGCACCTCGTAGGCCCAGCGCACGCCGGGCTGCCAGCCCTTGTCGGCCAGCTGCTTGGCGGCGGAGCCCAGCGCGTCCGGCACCGAATGCCAGATATCGACGCGGCCGTCGCCGTCGAGATCGACGCCGTGCTTGAAGTATTCGGAGGGCAGGAACTGGGTGAGGCCGGTGGCGCCGGCCCAGGACGAGCGGAAATCCTTGCGCGCCACCGCACCCTCGTCGAGGATCTTCAGCGCCAGGATGAATTCCTCCCGGAACTGCTCCTTGCGCCGGCCCGCATAGGCCTGGGTCGCCACCACGCGCAGCGTGTCGTAGCGGTTCTGGTAGCGGCCGTAATCGGTCTCGCGGCCCCAGATCGCCAGCACCATGGTTCCCGGCACGCCGAAGTGCGCCTCGATCCGGTCGAGCGCGGCCTGGTACTTCTGTCTCAGCTGCCGGCCCTCGGCGGCCAGCCGGGCGATGGTGGATTCCTTCACATAGTCGGCCGGAACGCTCACGAATTCCGGCTGCGCGGAGGCGCCGGTCGCCGGCCGTCCGCGCAGGGCGAGATCGGGCAGCTTGTAATCCGGCTCGAGGCCGCGCGTTTCGCGGTCGAACGTCTCGCGCGAGACCCCGGCGGCCTGCGCCTCCGGCCAGAGCGAGGCGATGAACTGCGTGAAGGCGGCGTCCGCCGCGCGGGCTGGCGCCGGGATGGCCAGAGCCGAAAGCAGCAGGGCGAGGAGGAGGGGGCGGCAAGCCGATCGCAAGGAACCGCTCAGGCTTTGTTTCGGAAGGGGTGCATGCGCAAGGCTAGCATGGCGCCACACCGCTGTGAACGCGCCCGCGGCGGGCGCGCCCGGGGGCCTTCGCCTCAGCCGCAGGCCGCCGCGGCTTCCAGACGCCGCCGGCGGCTGCGCAGGAGCAGGGTGAAGGCGAGCCCGGCCAGTGCGGTGCCCGCACCCGCCAGGGACACCGCGGGATAGCCGAGCCCGGCATCGATCACCGCCCCGCCGAGCGCCGCGCCGAGGGCGTTGCCGAGGTTGAACGCGCCGATGTTCATGGCCGAGGCGAGGTTCGGGGCCTCGGCCGCCGCGCTCACCACACGCATCTGCAGCGGGGGCACCAGCGCGAAGCTGGCGATGCCCCACAGGAAGATGAGCGGCGCCGCCATCATCGGCGATCCCATGCCCCAGGCGAACAGCACCAGCAGCGCCACCACCGCCACCAGCGAGGCGATCAGCGTGCCGTCCAGCGAGTGGTCGGCGTAGCGCCCGCCCACCCAATTGCCGACCGCGAGCCCGACGCCGTAGACGATGAGCATGGCGGTGACGAAGCCCGACGCGGCCCCGGTCTCCACCCTGAGGATCGGCGCGATATAGGTGAACACGGTGAACATGGCGCTGGCGCTCACCACCGTGAGCAGGAGGGCGGCCAGCACCGGGCCGCGCGCCAGCACCCGCAGCTCCGATGCCATGTCGGTCTCCCCGTCCACCCTGAGCGGCGGCAGGGAGACGCGCACCGCCAGCATGGCCGCGGCGCCGATGACGGCGATGCCGAAGAAAGCCGTGCGCCAGCCCACCGCTTCGCCCACCCAGGCCGCCAGCGGCACGCCGCCGATGGTGGCGAGGGTGAGGCCCGAGAACATGGCCGCCACCGCGCCGGCCCGCTTCTCCGGGGGCACGACGCTCGCCGCCACCACCGCGCCGACGCCGAAGAAGGCGCCGTGATTGAAGGAGGTGACGATGCGCCCGAGGAGCAGCGTCCAGTAGCCGTCCGCGAACGCCGAGATGAGGTTGCCCACGGTGAAGATGCCCATGGACAGCATCAGCAGCCGCCGGCGCGGCATGCCGGCGAAGGCCAGCGTCATGATCGGCGCGCCCACCAGCACGCCGAACGCATAGGCGCTCACCAGCAGCCCCGCCATGGGGATGGAGACGCCGAGGTCGTTGGCGATCACCGGCAGCATGCCCATGGGCGCGAACTCGGTGACGCCGATGCCGAACGCGCCGATGGCGAGCGCCAGCAGGGGAGGATTGATCTTCATGGCCGCAGGCTCCGGCGAATTGTTGCGTTGCGAAATATGATTGACAGGGAAAGCCGGGAATAGAGAGGCTCGCGGTCAAGGATCTTTGCGCCGGAGGAACAGATGGAGCGCGTCGATCGGACGGGGGAGATGGCCACCTTCCTGAAGGTGGCCTGCGCCGGCAGCCTCTCGGGGGCGGCGCGCGAGCTTGCGATCACCCCCTCGGCGGTGAGCCGCATCATCGCGCGCCTGGAGGCCCGCCTCGGGGTTCGGCTGCTGGTGCGCACCACCCGCCAGCTCCGCCTCACCGCCGAGGGCGAGGCCTATGCCCGTGCCGCCCGCCGCATCCTCACCGAGCTCGACGAGACCGAGAGCGCGCTGGCCGACCGGGCGCGCCCGCGCGGGCGCATCCGGGTGAGCGCGGCGTTCGCCCACGGCCGGCTGACCATCGTGCCGCTGGTCGGCGAATTCGTCGCCCGCTATCCCGACATCGAGGTGGAGATGGAGCTCAGCGACGAGGTGGCGGACGTGCTGGGCGGCCGGGTGGACGTCGCCATCCGCTTCGGTCCCCTGCTCGACAGCCCGCTGACCGCCCGGCGGCTGGGCGAGACCGGGCGCACCGTGATCGCCTCGCCGGACTATCTCGCCCGCCATGGCACGCCGCGCGTCCCGGCGGATCTCGCCCACCACAACTGCCTCGACTTCAGCTTCCGGCGCATCGAGCCGGGCTGGCCGTTCCGCGAGGACGGCACGGACTACATGCTGGCGGTGAAGGGCAACATCACCGCCAACAACGGCGAGACGCTGGTGCAGCTCGCGGCCCAGGGGGTGGGGATCACCCGGGTGGGCA
This sequence comes from Xanthobacter autotrophicus, assembly GCA_017849325.1. GTDB lineage: Bacteria > Pseudomonadota > Alphaproteobacteria > Rhizobiales > Xanthobacteraceae > Xanthobacter > Xanthobacter autotrophicus_B. Next base: position 3,343 of record JAFIHR010000282.1, read on the forward strand.
ACTTCCACATCGGCGCGGCGCTGGCGCGGGGAGAGTTCGTCCCGCTGCTGGAGGCGTTCAATCCGCAGGATCGCGAGAGCATTCACGCGGTGTTCATCGGCGGCGCCAACATGCCGGCGCGGGTGAGGGCGTTCGTGGACTTCCTCGCGGAGAAGCTCAGGGGCGCGGCGCCGGAGCCGGAGCCGGTATCGCCGGCGTTTTGAGTGCCGGCGCCCGCCGCGGCTTTGCGCCTCCGCCGCGGATGACTGCCTCTGGGGCGGAGCTGCGCGCAAGGGCCGCCAGAAAGGGCGGTAAAATGAAGCCGCTCGAAGCAAATCGCCGCTTTGTCACGGCATTTATGCATGACGCAACGTAATATAAAGGCGGAATCGGCAAACGGATCTGCGGGCCGGTACAATGGTCAGCCTGAAAAATGCTGACGTGGGCGCCCTCAGAAGCCTTCTCTCACCATGGTTTTGTTAGCGGATCTCTGTCTCCGCTCCGCTGATGTAAGTTGTCCGACATTGACATTTGCAAGCCGAAGTAAATAGCTTTCCGGACCATTGGGTCTTGGACCCGTGACGTATGGCTTGGGGGCTTGCTATGCGGTCTTTCTCGGTTCATTCCGGCATGCTGATGATGGCGCTCGCGCTGGTGCCCGTTCGGGCCCATGCCGCCGATCCGCTCGCCGATCTTGCGGTTTTCACGCCCGCTCCGACCGACACCCTGGCGTTCGATACCCGCGACGGGACATCGATGATCGGCGGGCTGCCGGTGCGCGGGCCGATCCTCGAGCTGTGCGACGCGGGCAAGCTCAAATGCGCCTCCGGCTATCCGGGCATGGCCATCAGCCTGCCGGTGGACGGGAAGCTGAACTTCACCCTGGCCGACCATCTCGCGGGGGCCGCGCCGGCCATGCCGCACTGCATGGATGAGAGCGACTGGTCGGACACGGACGGCTGGCGATCGAAGGCCGGCCTCTTCAACCTGCACACCCACGGGCTGCTGGTGAAGCCCTATGCCACGCGCCTGCCGGA
>JAFIHR010000005.1 GCA_017849325.1 Xanthobacter autotrophicus
CAAGCCGGTGGGGGAATGGGGGCCGGAGGCGGACGCCGATCTGCGCCTGACCATGCCGGGCCTCGCCGGGCCGGCGCCGGACGGGCGCCCCGCCGAGGCGCCGCCGCCGCTGCTCGGTCCCGACGCCGATGCGGGCGACCGTCCGGTGGGCGTCTCGCCGGCCTTCAACTCGGCCCTGCACCTGCTGCGCCGGGTGGCGCCGACCCAGGCCACCGTGCTCATCCTCGGCGAAAGCGGCGTGGGCAAGGAGGTCTCCGCCCGCGCCATGCACGCCATGAGCGGGCGGCGGGACAAGCCCTTCATCGCCATCAATTGCGCGGCGCTGCCGGAGCAGCTCGTGGAATCCGAGCTGTTCGGCGCCGAGCGCGGCGCCTTCACCGGCGCGCTGCACAGCCGGCCCGGCCGCTTCGAGCGGGCCGACGGAGGCACCCTGTTCCTGGACGAGATCGGCACCTTGTGCCTCACCGCGCAGAGCAAGCTCCTGCGGGTGCTGCAGGAAGGCGAGCTGGAGCGTCTCGGCGACAGCCAGACCCGGCGGGTGGACGTGCGGGTGGTCGCCGCCACCAATGCGGACCTGCGCGAGGAGGTGCGCCAGGGCCGCTTCCGCGAGGATCTGTTCTTCCGGCTGAACGTCTTTCCCATCCTCCTCGCGCCGCTGCGCGAGCGGCACGAGGACATCCCGCCGCTGATGCAGCACTTCCTCGCCCGCTTCAACCGGCGGCATGGGCGGGCGGTGGCCGGCTTCACCGAGCGGGCGGTGGACGCCATGCTGTCCTACCGCTGGCCGGGCAACATCCGCGAGCTGGAGAATGTGGTGGAGCGCGGCGTGATCCTCGCCGAGGATGGCGGCGCCATCGACACGCAGCATCTCTTCACCAGCGGCGAGCGCTTCGATTCGCAGGGCTTCGCGGTGGATGGCGAGGGGCGCATCGTCGCCGCGGGCCTCGCCGAGCAGCGCCGGCGCGAGGCGGCGGCGGGGCAGGACGATCGCATCTTCGAGCGCATCGGGCTGCTGCTGGATGACGCGGGCGAGGCCGCTGAGCCGGTCTCCATCGATGCGTTCGAGACGCTGCTGCTCAGGAAGGCGGTGAAGAAGGCGCAGGGCAATCTGGCCGCCGCCGCGCGCCTGCTCGGCATCACCCGCGCGCAGATGGTGTACCGCCTGAAGAGCCGGGGCATGCTCGACGATCTGGAGCGGCGCCGCCGCTGAAGCGGGCGGCGCTGGTCATGGCCCCGTTGGGGTGCCGGAAGCCTGCGTGACGCACCGGGACGCCCGGAAATGGCACGCCCCCAACCGCGGCCCGGCGCGCTATATTCCGCCGCGGCTTCGATGCGGGCGCGCCCGCGCTTTCCCACACACCCCCGAAGGACATGGCCGATGGAAGGTGACGACATCCTGGAGCGGCTCCGAGCCGGAGTTGCGTTCGGGCCGCGCATGTTCGAGGAGATGACCGAGCTGAGGCGCGCCGCCATCGCCGAGATCGAGCGCCTGCGCACCCGGATCGGCGAGATCGACCGCAGCACCGCGGCCATGGGCTACCTGGTCCGCAACATCATCGAGCCGCTGAGCCCCGCGATGTCGCCCGCGCCCGACCTGATGGGCGTCTGCGTCCAGGCGGGCGAGGTCGCCGCCGGGCTTCGCGCCCGCGCCGAAGCCGCCGAGCGGGAGCGCGACGCGCTGCGCACCGCGCTCGATGCCATCGCCCTCCGCTAGCCCGCCTCCGGCGCCGGCGCGCCATCCTCCGGCTCGGCTCGCCCCGCCTGCGAGGACCGTGACATAAAACGGACAGCAGCGGGTGGTTTGACTTGAAGCCGGAAGGGGCGTGCCGTGTCCCTTCCGGCGTGCCGCAACGGTCGCCGAAACACGTGGGGAGGCAAATCCATGGTCGATAAATCTGCATTCACGCCCGCGGAATGGAACCAGGTCCTGGCCGCCGGCATGCTGGCCGGCATGGCGATCTCCACCGCAGCGCCGAGCGGCATCTTCGGCATGATCAAGGAGGGCCTGGCGAGCACGGGCGTCGTCCTGAGCACCGCCCAGGACGCCAATGCCAATCCGCTCGTGAAGGCCGTCGTGGCCGAGTTCCAGACCTCCGAGGGGCGCACCGCGGCGCGGGAGGGCATCACCTCCGTCGTGTCCGGCGCCACCACCCCGGCCGATGCGGAGGCGCGGATCCTCGCGGCGCTGAAGAGCGTGGCGGGCCTGCTCGACACCAAGGCGCCGGAGGATGCGCCCGCCTTCAAGGCGTGGCTGCAATCCATCGGCGAGGCGGCCGCCAATGCCTCCTCGGAAGGCGGCTTCCTCGGCTTCGGCGGCGTTCAGGTGAGCGACGCGGAAAAGGCGGCCCTCGCCGACATCGCCAAGGCCCTCAATCCGGCCGCCTGATCGGCGGCGCACCCGGCGCGCAGCGGACCGTCAGCGGCCCGCGCGCATGGACTGCAGCACCGCCTCGCTCGGCCAGCAGTCGAGCTTCAGCCCGGCTGACTTCTGGTAGGCGCCGAGGGCGGAGCGGGTCAGCATTCCCGCCTTGCCGTCGATCTTGTCGGCGTAGAGGCC
>JAFIHR010000283.1 GCA_017849325.1 Xanthobacter autotrophicus
CAGACCACCGCCATGAGCGAGGTCGCCACCGTTCTCGGCGGTCTCGACAATGTCGAGCAGGCGGTGCTCAACATCTACAACCGCGCCAAGCCGGAGATCATCGGCATCTGCTCCACCGGCGTGACCGAGACCAAGGGCGACGACGTGGACGGCTACATCAAGCTGATCCGCGAGAAGTATCCGCAGCTCGCGGACTTCCCCATGGTCTATGTCTCCACCCCGGACTTCAAGGACGCCTTCCAGGACGGCTGGGAGAAGACCGTCGCGAAGATGGTCGAGGTGCTGGTGAAGAAGCCGGAGCCCGGCGCGGCGAAGGATCCCAAGCGGGTGAACATCCTGCCCGGATGCCATCTCACCCCCGGCGATCTCGATGAGCTGCGCAACATCTGCGAGGATTTCGGGCTGATCCCCTCGTTCCTGCCCGATCTCGCCGGTTCGTTGGACGGCCACATCCCCGACGACTTCACGCCCACCACCATCGGCGGCATCGGCGTGGACGAGATCGCCACCATGGGCGAGGCGGCCTGGACCATCGGCATCGGCGCGCAGATGCAGCGCGCGGTGACCGCCATGGAGAAGCGCACCGGCTCAAAGGGCCGGGTGTTCGAGCGGCTCTGCGGGCTCGCCGTCAACGACGACTTCTACATGTATTTGAGCGAGATCTCCGGCAACGAAGTGCCGCGCAAGTACCGCCGCCAGCGCGGCCAGCTGGTGGACGCCATGCTCGACGCCCACTTCCATCTCGGCGGGCGCAAGCTCGCCATCGGCGCCGAGCCGGACCTGCTCTACGATGTGGCCTCCATGCTGCACGAGATGGGCACGGAGCTGAAGGTGGCGATCACCACCACCCAGTCGCCGGTGCTGGAGCGCCTGCCCATCGACGACGTGCTCATCGGCGATCTCGAGGATCTCGAGACCCTCGCCAAGGAGCGTGGCTGCGACCTGTTCATGACCCATTCCCACGGTCGCCAGGGTGCCGCACGCCTCAACATTCCCTTCCACCGCATCGGCATCCCCATGTTCGACCGGCTCGGCGCGGGGCATCAGCTTTCGGTGGGATATCGCGGCACGCGCGATCTCATCTTCAACATCGCCAACCTCGTGATCAAGGACCACGAGGAAAACCACGAGCCGACCCCAGATACCTGGCGCGGGGACGGTCACGGCGCCCATGGCCAAGCCGAGCACGGCGGGGCCGCCGTGGTGCACCACTAAGAAGCGCGGAAAGGCGCACACGTCATGAAAGTCGCTTTTGCCACCCAGGATCTGAAACGCGTCGACGCGCATTTCGGCTGGGCCAAGAACATCGCGATCTACGAGGTGAACCCCGACGGTCATCACTTCATCGAAGCCATCGAGTTCGATGGCGACCTGAAGGAAGACGGCAACGAGGACAAGCTCGCCCCGAAGATCGACGCGATCAAGGATTGCGCCATTCTCTACGTGGCCGCCATCGGCGGCTCCGGTGCCGCGCGCGTGGTGGCCAACAACATCCACCCGATGAAGGTCAATCAGCCGGAAGAGATTTCCGACCTGATCGACAAGCTCCAGGAGGTTCTCCAGGGAACCCCGCCGCCGTGGCTGCGCAAGGCGCTGACCAAGGGCAAGGAGCGCTCCCTGGATTTCGAGGACTGAGGACACCATGGCCGAAACTGCAGCTGCAACCCTCGACGCCGCGAATCCCGCCGCGGAATCTCCTTTCGTCAAGGAGCTCATCAAGGTCTGGCGCGCCCAGGACACCCATGGCGCGTGGGACAGCAAGGGCGATCTCGAACTGCTCGAGCCCTATATCATCGACAAGGAAGCGCGCCGCGCGCTGCCGATCATCGGTGACCCGGATCCGGAGACCATCTGGCGGATGGAGCTGTTCTTCAACGCGGTGTGCCTTTCCATCGAGAAGGCCACCAAGGTGATGATCTCTCCCATGCTCAAGATGAGCCACGAAGGCTTCGGCCGCATGGTGCTCATTGGCGGCCGCCTGATCGTGGTGAACAAGCAGCTGCGCGATGTTCATCGCTATGGCTTCGACAATCTCGGCAAGCTGGCGGAAGAAGGCGAGAAGTTCGTCAAGTCCGGCATCGAGATGATCGAGAAGTTCCCGGACGTCGCGAAATACTGAGGACACCCATGAGCGATCTGGAAGCCCTGAAGGCCGAAATCAAGAAGCTGTCTGCCAAGGCGACGCAGGCGAAGATGGACCTCCATGACCTTTCCGAGGAGCTCCCGGTGAACTGGGAGCAGATCATGGACGTGGCCACGAAGGCACATGCAGCTTTCGCTGAACTTGAGAAAAAGCGCGCGGACTTGAAAGGACTCGAGGCCGCCTGAACCTGGAAGGTTTTGCAGTCATGTCGAACGAAACCCGTGACGGTCGTATGTGGCAGCCGGACTATCTGCTCGATATCGACGCGGAGAAGTGCATCGGTTGTGGGCGCTGCTACAAGGTGTGCGGCCGGGAAGTCATGACCCTCAAGGGGATCAACGAGGACGGCGACGTCGTCGAGCTCGATGACGACGAGGACGATGAGGTCGAGAAGAAGGTGATGGTGATGGCCGATACCGGCGCCTGCATCGGTTGCGGTGCCTGCGCCCGGGTCTGCCCCGCCAATTGCCAGGTTCACGGTCCGGCTCAGGAAGCCGCCTGACGAAGCGAGGTCGGCCATGTCGGCGGAGGCGGTCTACGATTGGCTCATGCACGGGTCGGAAGCGTCGGAGTGCGACGCCTTCGACCGCCACGTGATCGCAGCCATTTTCTCACTCGCCTTCGCCGATGCGGAAGCCGACAGGCGCAATCCGCTCGAGGGGCTCGGCCTCACCAAGGCCGGCCTGCTCGACTTGGCCCGGATGTTCTTTCCGGCAGCCGTGGAGGAACTCGACCGCACGGTGCCGGATCTCGCGCCGGAGGTCGACGCCGAGGAGCAGTCGCTGCGCGACATCCTCGCCATGTATTCCAGCGAAGCCGGCCTGCTGCAGCGGGACCTGTGCGTGCTCATCGCGCGGCGATGCAAGGCGCCTCATCATCTGTGGCAGGACCTGGGTTTCCGCGAGCGCGGCGAGCTTTCCGAACTGATGCGACGGCATTTCGCGCCGCTCGCCGCCAAGAACCGCAATGACATGAAGTGGAAGAAGTTCCTCTACCGCATGGTGTGCGGCGCCGAGGGGTTCACCTTGTGCACCGCGCCGGTCTGCTCCGAGTGCGAGGACTTCGCCAACTGCTTCGGCGCGGAGGACGGCGAATCCCGTCTCGCCTGGGCGCGAAATGCGCCGGATGGCACGCGGCTCCGCGCGGCCGAGTAGGCGCGCGTCGGGCGCTGGGATTGTCGCGTTTCGGAGCCGCCTTTCGGGGTATTCGGGCGCGATAAGACAGGTCCCGCAGTGACGGCGCGAGCTTGAACCGGTGTCGATGGCCTTCTGTGTGTGCGCAAAAAGTCGCTCGGCAATTCTCTCCATGAGCTCGCGCCATCTGGGCGCGCGAAGTATTTCGTCCGACCACGACAGCGGATTGTCTCGCCGCTTGGTGCGCCGCCTCCATGTATGGGCTTCTTCACCAGGCCGGGTCTATAGGGGCGCTCCGTGTTAGGCGACGGCAATAACCCGGGCGCCGTGACCGGAGCGCGACGAGCGGGCGGTATTGAACCGGACAAATATCGGGCTATTTGGGCAGCGTAAGCCCGACGTTCCCCGTGTTGAACAGCGCGAGCGCACAGGGTCGGCCCCGCTCGCCATTCGCTCGCGCTCCGCATCGTCGGGAGGGGCAGCCGGTGAGTGGAGATGGCAGTAACGCTCGGGTGGACTAACGGCCAAGCGGTCCGATGAGCGATGTTTTCCGGAGGGACAAGGGGCCTGCTCCGTGTGGATCGCGAATCAGCCGGCCGTCAGCTCGACGTTCGCGTCCCTTTCGCGCGACCGCGGCCGAACGCCGGCCGCGGTCTCATCTCTGCTGAACCCAGCCTGGGGGCTTCACGCACCAACGGGTGCCAGACCAACACCGATGAGGCCAAACCCAACCGCCAGGCAAAACGCCCTTCCGGCACAACCGTGGGCGCGCCCTCAGCGATGCCCCACGCTCACTCGATGCCTTCCTCGCGGGCGCGCCACATGGCGGCGATGCGGAACCGTTCGCTGATCGCCTTCGGGTCGGCGAGGATCTCGGCCCGGGCCTGCTCGAACGCCTTCTCGACGATCGCGACTTCCTCGCGGGTCAGGGTCACGCGCCCGGCCACGTGCGTCGCCTCGGGGGCGGCCTCGTGGATCTTGCGGCCGTTGGGATGCAGCTTGATCTCGATCAGGTCGAAGGCTTCGAGCTGCCCATCGAGCAGGATCGCGAGGCCGGAGACCTCCAGCTTGCGTCCGTCCTGGGTGGTTTTAACAAGCGTCCTGGCCATGGGTCATCATCCATCCTGAGAGGCGAGCCAGCTGTAACCGCCTTGGTCCCAGAGCTGCGCCAGCATCTGATCCGAAGTCCAC